>JBIKKU010000061.1:0-11577 GCA_044360245.1 Flavobacteriales bacterium
TTGCGGTACTTCTTCGAAAGGAACAAATCGAATGAAAACATGTTCTATCGGAAACTGATGCTTTCTACACCAGGCATGAATTTGTTCTTCTGAGGTTGATGTAAGCAAAAGAATATTCAAATCCGGAATACTGTTTTTTTGAAGGTAAGCAGCAAAAGAAAAGACTTCATCTTCCAAATAAATGCCACCAAATTTTCCGGCATATACCATCCAAGTTCCCTCCGTAAGACCTTTCTCTATGCGGCTTTTTGGTTTGTTTTTGTCCGGTTTGAACAGTTCCAAATCGGTACACGCAGGCTTAACCGGTAAGGTGGATTTGTCAAGTTGGTATTTTTCTTTGGCGTATTTTTTCATGTGAGCTGATGCCGCAATAAGGTGCTCTGCATGATGGCTCATTTTTTTTTCCAGGCGAAACAAAATGCGAAAAGCTCTGCCTTTTTCTGACCACGTTCCATTTTCTACCATCGCTTCGGCATGTGGTTCGTAGCTGTCGATGATCAAGGGTTTGCCGGTCCATTTGGATAAATAATACCCAATTGCTCCTGCGGGAGTACACCAGGCATGGATCACATCAATTTTTTGTCGCTTCACCAACCGACGAAGAAAAAACAATTCCTTCATCCAATTTAAAATAGCCTTTCCACCAAAAGGAAGATAGGGGAGTTGCAAGTGTTCGATATTCCATTTTTCATCGGCATAACCGAATTGATGTTGCGCTCCGTTTTTTTCAAGAGTTACCAAAATGATTCTTCCTTGATCACCCATCTCTTCGCGGATTAACCTTAAATAGGGAAGGGTATAGGTGCGAATCAAAGCATCCTGCAAAGGCCAATAGGTTAAAACCAGAATATTTTCCCCTTTGCTTCTCATTTTTCTTTTCGGATTAAATTCACCAATCGGTCACTGATGTTTTTTCCAAGGATCAGTTTCATTCCATGAATACACTTTCTTTTAAAAGGAATTGGTTGAACCAAAGTTTTCATCCAAAATGAAATAGCCATTTTTCTTTTCCCGGAAAGAAAAGCATGCACGGAGCAGAAATAATAGGTAAAGCCCTTAAGGATTTTGATTTCCTTTTTCTTTAAGGAAAAGTGGGCAAGAATAAATTCCTGAGCGGCCATTCTGCTTTTGATGACCTGATCGTGAAACCTCATGCTCCTGTTGGGGTGTTCGTGCATAAGGACCGTTGTTTCAGGAATGAAAAGCAAATCTTTCGACCAGGTATTGCTCAGGATAAAAATCCAATCCTCCATGGAACTAAATACCCTTTCTTCACGAAATAGAATCAAAGATGGATTTGATTTTTTCACGGAAATGTTACAGGCAAAGGGATTACCTTTTAGAAGACTTGAAAACGTAATTTTTCCCGGACTTAATCCTCCCATTTCTTGCGGAATGATTTTTCCGTTTTCGGAAATTTCATAGCGCGAGGCAATCAGTTGTATATCCGGATGAATTGAAATGTGTTTTTTTAATGTAGATAAATGTTCAGTATACAATTCATCATCGGAATCTAAAAAAACGATCCACTCACCCTTAGCCATGCGAATGCCATTGTTGCGCGCTGCTCCACGTTCTGCATTTTCCTGATGGATGTATCGAACACGGGCATCTTTTTCTGTAAAAGAGCGCATCAATTCCCGGGTGTTGTCTGTGGATCCATCATCAATCACTAAGAGTTCAAAATCCGGATATGATTGTTGTAACACCGATGTTATGGTTCTTGTGAGAAACGAAGCTCGGTTATAGGCTGGAATAACAACACTGAAAAACGGAGTCATCCTTCACCTCCTTTTCTGAAAAACTTAAGCAAAAATGGAGGAATATATTTTGCCCTGAAAGCAATTTTTCCAAGATGCTCCTTTTCGAAAAAAGAAGGATCCTTTTGTTGAATCAGTTTTGCAATCCGCAAAGTAGTTGCGTGATCACCGCTGCGGTAATGGTAATGCATCAACACATTGAGGTGATGCATGGTAATGGTTTTTAAAGCCTTTCCATCAAGCGCTAAATGGTGTTGGTAGCGTTTGGTGTTTTCAGGAAGGAGTTTATTTTCTGAAAGCGTTTTTTTCCAGATTTCTCCTTCGGGAAATGAATTGAGAAATGCAGCAAAAACAAAATTCCATTCACGTGTAAATGCCAAATGTTGATTGGTTTTACTATTGACATGCAATCGGTATCGCGAATACATATGCGGGTCGTAAAGAATTTTTCCGTTCAAAAACGCACGCACAAGCAGTTCGTAGTCCATGCCGTAATGTAAGGCTTCGTCCAATGGGCCGGATTGATCAATCAGGCGCTTGGTGAAAAAAGATGAAGGTTGCGGAAAGGGAATGTATGCGGCATAACGGTGAATTAAATCGCCGGGGTCTTTACCAATTTCTTTTTCGGTAAATCCATTTCCGAACAATAAAGCGTGTCCATGAATCAGATCCACTTCCGGGTTTGCTTCAAAAAGTTCAACCACCCTCGAAATTGCCCCCGGTAAGAGCACATCATCGGAATTAAGCCACATGATGTATTTTCCGCTTGTGCGGGACAAACCTTTATTGATGGCATCGGTTTGACCTTTGTCTTTTTCGCTAACTGCATAATGCAAACGCGAACGGTATTTTTCAATTATTTCGGAAGAGTTGTCTGTACTTCCGCCATCAATCACCATGTATTCAATGTTCGGGTAATCCTGGTTGAGAACCGAAAGAATCGTTTCCTCCAGAAATGACCCTTGTTGAAAGGATGGTGTGATGATGGTGAAGGTGATGGACATCAGAATGTGTTTATGATTTGTGTTTGCTTCGGATCAAAAACACCGTTTTTATCGCGAATCATAAATAAAGGTACATCATTCAGAAAACTTGCCCACATGGTGTAGGTGCTGGGTGGACCAATGATCCTATGACATTCGGAAAGCGCATACATGTCCAATGCTTCATGACCAGGTCCTTCGAAAACGCTTAATCCCTTTTGGCTGAAAAAATCAAGATCTACTTTTTCATTCGAGCAAATCATAAAATGGATATTCTGATGCGCATAACTTTCCTTGCATGCCAGCATGGAATTCAAATAAATAGCGTTTTCATAAAAATATTTCCCTGCTTCGAATTTGGCGTAATCACCTCTTCGGATATGCACGCCTATTGTGATTCCTGAGGCCATTCCTGTTTTTTCCAGGAACCGGTCAAGTTGCTTTTGTAGTTCAGGTTTTAATGAAAAATAGTTGCGAATGGTTTCTTTTTCCTGAACAAGCGATTGGTTGGCCCTGAATTTCCATCCTTGCAGAAAGAGTACGCCCGACTTGGAAAATGCTTTCGTAATTTCAGTATCATCAAGGTTGATCTCTTGGTGCCAATCAATCCATTTGCATTTCATTCGCGGAATGCTATTTTTTAATCTCCAGGAAATTCGTGCTGTGTTGTAACTTCTGCGGTAATTGTTCCAAAAGGATTTTTTTACAAGCACTTCATGTTTGTCCTCCATAGAAAAGTAAGCATCGTAAGGGGCAAAAGAAGGATTAACGAGTTTTTGTTTGTTGCGAATACACCAGGCCATAACCGAAGCATAAACAATCAATCGATTGCCAAGTTGACCGGGTATACTTGCAATGACTATCATACTTTTGCTTTAACGTATAGCGCATCGTATTCCGACATTTCACCCTTGGGACGATAGGTGACAATAACATCAGCCAATCGGAATCCGTTTTCTCGCAGAAATTGATCCATTTCGTGGTATTGCACTCCTCCTTGATATTGCTGATGATTGTTCATTTCAATCAGAATGGTCTGTGTTTTTTTCAGCGTATTCAATCCTCCTTTTAACACTTTTAATTCTGCCCCTTGAACATCTATTTTGAGTAGGGGAATATGTGTTATGGATTCGGTATACTGATCGAGTGTTTTTGTTTGTATTTCCAGTTGACTTTCTTTTTCGAGGAACTGACCTGCATTTTCATTGTCAAAAGGTAAAATGGAGGAGGACAATTTGTTTTTGGTAACATGAAAAACAATCTGTTCTTCTTTGTCGGATAAAGCGCAATTGATGATTTGAATTTGCGAAACCCCACTGCATTTTTGTTTCGCTATTTCAGCCATTTCCGGAATGGGTTCAAAGGCCAATACATTGCAATTTGGAAATTGATTGGCAAAATAAAACGCAGTACCTCCATCGGCAGCACCAATGTCGAGTATGGTTCCTTTTGGTGTTCCGAAATGGTGTTGAATATAACTCGTACATCTCCACAAATGCTCTGCAGGATGGGTGTATAGGATGTCCTTTCGGCGCAGAAAACGTTTGCCCTCCGGAATAAAAAATTTCGCAAGCTTGATGATTAATTTTTTCATTGCAGAGGTTTATGATTTGGAAATCCTTTCAACCACTCTTTTTCTATTTGAAAAACTTTTTGGCTGTGCGTAAAATGAAATCCGGTTTTTACAACACAGTTAATCCATTTTTTCACATAGGTAAGTCGTTTTGGTTTTTCGTTTTCAATGGCTGTCCAACCAAACACTTGTTCCTTGGCCTGGTAATAGCCTTGTGAAAGATGAAAGTAGAGATTCTTTAAATAAGCCAAAGAAGTTCTTTTTTCAGGAATGAGATGGGTTAATTTCAGTAAAGGTGAACTTCCTACGGGAATTCCATTTTTGGTGGCATTCCAGATCAGTTGTGCATCTTCACCGGAGCTCAGTGTATTGCCTTTTCTTCCTGTTACCGCATAGGCACCGTTTTTCCATTTCAGTGCATAATCCAAAAACACATCTTTCCTTACACACATACCCGACCCCGCAGGGAAGTAAGAAGGCCATTCTGTTGAGGTGCCAAATTCAGTACTGATTTGCTTTTTTTGCTGAAAAGCACTCATGAAATATTTTTTCACCCACAACTCGGGTTCTTTTTCAAATTCAACTTCGATTTCTCCCGGACCCCAAATGCCAACTTGTGGATTTTCTGAAATGATTTTTTGCAGTGCCTTTAAATAATCAGTCTGCGGAACATTATCATCATCCATAAAAACAATCCATTCGCCGGATGCATGCTCAACTCCGGTTAATCGTGCATGCGCCAGACCTTGTTTGGATTCCGGTATGATGTTATAAAAGGCAAATGATTCATTGAATTGATTTGCAAGTGCAGGGTTGGAATGGTTATCTACGATAAGGTATTCCATAGCATGACCTCTTCCCATTTCTTCAACGGCCTTCATTACCCTTTTTAATCTTGGTAAGTCAGGGTTGTAGGTGCATGTGATCACCGAAAATTTATTTTCCAATGATCTGTTCATATGCTTTTTTAATATTCTCTATTTTGAATTTCTCAAACGCTTCGAAACAATGGCTTCTCCATTCCTCAAGTTGTTGAGGGTGTTCGATGCAGGAAGTCAATTGCATCAAGTATCCTTCCATCATTTGTTCTTCGCTTGCTTTGGCAATGACTGTTCCTGCCATTCCTTTTGCGCTTGAAATCATACGCGGGATTTCTGCGACTTCATTGGCAATGACGGGCACATTCCAAAATAAGGATTCCGCAACAACGGTTGGAACGCTTTCTCCGGGGAAAAAAGTCGGAAATACAAAAACATCGAACAAGGGATAATACGAAAAGTAATTCTGGTAATTGTTTCCGAACTGAATCAAATGAATGTTCGGGTCGGGATGAGATTGCACAAGTTCCTTTACGTATGCACCATCACCGATGAGGAAGAGGTGAATTTTTTTCGTTGTTTTTTCTTTTAATGCGAAAAAAAGTTTCAATAGAAATTCCCAGCCCTTTTCGGGAATACCTCTTGAAATCATTCCCAGCACAAAATCATTTTCCCCGATACCCACTGAAGTGCGGTTCACCTGAACCAATGTAAAATTTTCAGGTCGAATACCGATGTAAACTTTTTCAGGAGTGAGTTGGTGTTTTTCAAGCCAAGGATTGATGATGGCTTTGTTTTTATCTGCCGTGTAAATCAGCAATGGTTTGTTTTGCAACAGCGCATCGATTTTTTCTTCAATGCCCGGGACATTCCCTTGCAGGTACAATTCGAATTCTCCGTGGAGTGTGATAAGTAATTTTCGTGGTGGTTTTGTTAGTGAGCCGCAAATGAAATCGGAAGCCGACATTTGACTATTCACCACATCAATCTTGTATTTTTTCAATGCGTGCGAAAAAGCTTTTTCATTGACATTGTCGCGGAAATTTTTTTTGAAGCCTATCCGAGCTAAAAAACCATTCCATCGCTGAATGAAAAAACGTTTGGATTTGCCTCCGTAATTCAGCACCTGAACGTTTTCTCCTGCATAATGGTATAGCGCGGGATTGGAATATTCAGGCTGATGATCGTAGATATAAACACGGTAATTCGGGTCGCGCGAAAATTCCCTTGCCAGATTGAGAACAAACATCTGCGCACCACCAATGGTTAGGTTCGTTAAAGAGAATAAAATATTCATCCTTTTTTACGGCCTTGAATGATGTAGGTTTTGTGCCATGATTTTGGACCCTGAGACAATGGGAGAATTTCCATGTCGCCTTCCATAAGGTTTTCCAAGTCATTGCGCATAAAAGGATCATAAACAAAAGATTTGTTTACCATTTTGCGGAATCCTTTTTCAAGACGATTGGTCATGAAGCCTTCCATGCGACCACCCATTTTAACAATCATGTGTTTTAGTTCCATGTAACGGAAATAAGCCACGGTTTCGGATTGGTGAAGTTCTTCCTCAATGTCGAAATGTTTTGCCATTGCTGCTCTGAATTCATCGTATGGCAATTCGGAAGGGTGGAATGGATTGATGTTTCCTGCACCGGAGAGACGGTCTTTGTTTGGCGTGCTACACACAAAAACACCACCCGGTTTTAGGACCTCATGTGCTTGTTGAATAAAAGCCTGCGGGTTGCTTAAGTGTTCGATGGTTTCGAAACTAATTACGACATCAAATTGTTCTCCCAGATCAGAGAGGTTCATGCAGTCGTGTTTTTTGTAATGCAGTCCCGTTGCATTATAGCGAGTGGCAAATGCAATGGCGTCCTCGGCAACATCAATGCCTAAAACGGAACTTGCTTTGCCTGCTTGCAACAAATGCAGTGATCCATATCCTGTTCCGCATGCAGCATCCAACACTTTTTTTCCGGCACATAGTGGAGCAAATTTTTCATAGCGTTGCATGTGCTCATAGCCATAAAGGTCCCATGATTCGGTTCCGGGAACTACCCGTTCTACAGTTTCTTCTAACGACATACTATTTCTTTCAAGGATTGTGCAACATAAGTTTTAGCATCTCCAACTTGGGAGAGAGGATATTCAATATCTTCTACGGTATAAGCGCTTCCCTTATCGAGCAGTTGGTAAATGCCTTTTTTTTCTGCAATCGTTTCCAATTCCATGATCAGTTCCGGAACTGACAAGGCTTGAGGAAAGGCAATATGCAGGGTTTGATTTTTTCGTGGTTGTAATAAAAAATCTGCGCTTAGGATTTTTTGAAAATCGCTTGCATTGATAAAATAACGGGTAGCATTTCGGAAAGCATCGAAGGAGATGCCTTCTTGGATATTCTTATTCAGAAAATTGATCAGCGTGTTGTTGTTTTCTGAGTTTGCAATTAGGATGGGTATTCTAACAATGATGGTGTCGGGTCTTCGTTTTAAAAGTGCTTCTATTTCCAATTTATGCTTCACGTATTTGTTTTCCTGAAGCGAAGGATCCATGACATTAAATGTGCTGAAATACACCAAATGCTGGTCTTTCATTTTTTGATGCAACACATGAAGAAGCATTTCTTTTTCACGGTGAAATTCTGTGTCATCGTCCAGCAAAGAATTCGACACGCCGCTGGCATAGATTACCAAACGTGGATCTTCAGCCAAATGCATCAACAAACTTGCGACCAAGCCCTTTCCTACCATCATAGCATTTTCCAATTTAAAGGTGTAATCACACTTCCAAAATCAATTCCATTGGCATGCAATATTTTTCCATGAGCATCCTCAATGTGAAAACTGCAGATGTCTTCGAGGATTTCAAATTGGGTTCCGTTGGGTATAACCAATCCGGTACTTAAAAAATAAACACGAGGATGGAATAAGTTGCCGGGAAGTGTAATTTCCAGATGCAGTTCATTGTTGCGGAAATCTGACTTTTCAAGTTTGCGGTAATCGGCAATAAGTCGACTGTCTTGAGCTGAACGTATGGCAAAACCAAAATGCACATTCTCTACAAACTGCTTGCAGAAAATACAAGCTTTGATGGTGACACTTTCTGAAAAATCAATTTTGGCAGCGTCTTTATTTTCGGTTTCAATCGACAAGCTTTTTACAAAAAAGTCAAGGTGTTGTTTCGGCGTGTGGCAAGTATATTGAAGGTGATTGTCTCTGCTCCCTATGTAGTAATCGATGCTATCGGCACTAGAACCCTCAAAAGCGACTTTCCCTTTTTCCAAAACAATGCCCTTGGAGCAAAGTGCCTGAAGAGAAGGTAAATGATGGCTGACAAACAAAACGGTTCTTCCGCTTTTGCTGACTTCATTCATTTTTCCGATGCATTTTTTTTGAAATTCAGCGTCACCAACAGCAAGCACTTCGTCAATAATCAGAATGTCATTTTCCAGAAAAGCTGCTACGGCAAATGCCAAACGCAATTGCATGCCCGAACTGTAATGTTTCAGCGGAGTGTCCAGGAATTTTTCTACCCCTGAAAAATCAACAATGGCATCGAAATTTTTTTCGATTTCCTTTCGTTTCATTCCCAGGATGGAACCATTGAAAAAAATATTTTCTCTACCTGTAAGTTCAGGATGAAATCCGGTACCGACTTCCAATAAACTGGCAATCCTGCCTCTCACTTTAATGGAGCCGCTGTCGGGTGGAGTAATGCGGGAAATGATTTTGAGCAGGGTTGATTTTCCTGCCCCGTTTTTTCCGATAATACCAACAGTATCGCCCGGGAAGACTTGAAAAGAAACATCGTTAAGTGCGAAAAAATTTTCTTTCTCTGTCTTGCTTTTTTGCAACACCGAAACAAAAGAATCTCTTAGGCTTAAATAGGGTTTCTGTTCATGACGAATCAGAAAGGATTTAGAGATGTTCCGTATTTCCAATGCTGCCTTCATGCCAGATCTGCAAAATAATTTTCCATTTTACGGAACGTGAATAAACCTGCGAAAAGCCAGCAAATATTGGTGCAAATAGAAATCGTGATTAAGGACCATTCCATGGTGTTGCCAGAGAGATGCATGCGAAACAATTCTATTGGTGCATACATCGGATTCAGTGCAAATAGCTTTGAAACCCATGAACAATCGTGACAAAGCGGATAAAAAACCGGAGATAAAAACATCAATGCCTGAATGAAAAAAGGCAAGATATACCTGAAGTCGCGGTATTTTACATTCCATGCAGCAATAAAACTCCCCATGCCCATTGCTGCCGAAAAAGTGAGTAGGAGTGAAGGAATGACCCATAATATTCCACTTGGTTCAATAGCTGCCTGCATCCAAAACAAGGCGATGATATAAATGAAAATCGCAACGGTAAAATCGATGAATGCAACGGCAACAGATGATATGGGGATGATGAGCCTGGGGAAATAAATTTTTTTTATGATGTTGGCGTTCGTCACCATGCTGTTTCCGGCGTTGGATAATGCACTCGAAAAAACATTCCATAGTAAAAGTCCGCTGAGCACAAAAACACCATAAGGAACACTTCCAAGGTCTTGCTGGAATCTTGCTCCCAAAACAAAGGTGAAGACAAGCATCAATAAAAGTGGCTGAAACACAACCCAGGCAATGCCAAAAAAGGTTTGTTTGTATTTCACTTTTACATCGCGCCAAATGAAAAAATAGAGCAATTCGCGAAACTCAAGCAACTCGCCAATTCCGAAACTGAATTTTTTTTTCGGCCGAATTTCATATTCATGCTGACTTACTTCCATGCGCGAATATTGAGATTGAGTTTGTTTTCCAATTCTTGTACCGAAGGCGCAAAGAAATTCCGCAAGTAATCTCGCATCGCCGGAGAAATCTCGGGAAACGATTTACCGGATTTATTTGCATTACGCATGCGCATCCCAAGCTTTGCTTTTATTTTTCCTGGTAATAATTTACGCAATAGTCGGGTGAACCAATTGTCCTCTACCAGAAATCTGCGCAAAAAACCTGAATACACCTTTGATCGAGGCATAGTGGTTTCATTGTGCTTATCTCGGATGCGTGGCATGAAATCAGCATTGACGTTTAAGTCAGTAAATATTTCGCGAACTACCGGCAATGGGTCTTTGGCGAATTCTTCAAAGATGACGAGGCGAATTTGCTCCTTAGGAAAATACTTTAAAAGGATTTCCAAATAGTCGGAATATGCACTGAACGAAATCAAGGCTTCGTATTGCCAATCCAAAAGCGCATTGTTTTTCAATTTTTCCGGAAGTAAATCGAATTCAAAATCTACCCTGCCGTATAATTTTTCCATCAGGTAGCTGGAGTAAGTTCTGCTTACCGGGTCGCGCAGGGATAATACAATTTTACAGTTCGGATTGTGTTCTTTAAGGCGTTGAATTGCTTTTTCCGAAGCAAATTGTTGGGCATTTTTACAAACCAGTTTTTGTTTGTTTTTTGGAATATTTCCAAAATACATTATAAGTGCTTTATCAAAACCAATTTGGAATTCATCTTCGTCCAGAAAAAAAGCGAACTCCAATGCCTCATGTGCAGCAATTTGAGGATGTTCTCCCAAATAACGCAATAAAGAAGTTGTACCTGCTTTTTGAGCACCGATAATCATCAAGTCAATATGTTGGTCGGCAAGCATCAAAGGTGTAGTTTTCGCAGCAAGTATTTAGATGGCCAAGATAAGGATAATGGGGCATATCAGCGAAAATACTGAGTTGGTTTTGACAAGGATTTGATATGAAGTTTAGATTTGCATAAAACAACAAGATGAAAATTGTCCTTGCCACCCAAAACGCGCATAAAATCGAAGAAATGTCGCAGATTCTTGCCGGTGCCGCTGAAGTCCTGAGCCTTTCCGGTTTTCCATTGGACCACGAATTGCCTGAAACCGGTCAAACCCTTCGCGACAATGCTTTGGAAAAGGCCAGATACGTGGCCCAAAAATTTGGCGTGAATTGTTTGGCAGATGACACCGGATTAGAGGTGGATGTCCTGAATGGCGCACCCGGTGTGTACTCGGCAAGGTATGCAGGAGAAGAAAAGAATCCTGAAAAAAACATGGAAAAACTCCTTCGCGAACTTCAAGGACAAACACAACGCACAGCAAGGTTCAAGACCGTTTTGGCGCTTATTTTGGATGGACAAGAATTCTTGTTTGAAGGAACTGTTGAAGGAACCATTCTTTCGGAAAGGCAAGGCGATAAAGGCTTTGGATATGATCCGGTTTTTTTACCCGATGGGTTTTCCCAAAGTTTTGCAGAGATGGATCCTTCGCAAAAAAATGCGATTAGTCACCGCGGACGAGCACTTCAGCAACTTAAAGTATTTCTTGCTCAACGCTGAAGCGCGTCGAGAATCATATTGCCAAATAAATCTTGGAGTGAAATACCTACGCAACGCGCTTGTTGTGGAATGATGCTTTGTTCGGAAAGTC
>JBIKKU010000185.1:0-6334 GCA_044360245.1 Flavobacteriales bacterium
AAATGCGGTGCATTATCCTGAATGATAAAATCGATTCGGGCTAGTCCTTTAAGGTTGAGCAGTCGGTAGGCCTGTGAGGTGATGGATTGGATTTCCTTCATCATTTCAGGACTAATTCTTGCAGGAGTAATTTCTTCCGATTCTCCTTTGTATTTGGCTTCGAAATCGAAAAACTCATTTTTTGAAACGATTTCGGTGGCCGGTAAAACCGTCGTTTTTCCGAGTAAATTGAAAATTCCGCAAGTCACTTCCGTGCCATTTACAAAAGCTTCAATCACGACTTCTGTTCCATGTTGAATGGCATTTTCTACAGCAGGCATAATTTCTTCCATGCTTTTTACTTTGGAAACACCAAAAGAAGATCCACCATCGCAAGGTTTTACAAACATCGGAAAGCCAAGTTCAGCGGCAATTTTTTCCGCATTAAGAGTGTCTCCTTTGCGAACGAGCACCGATTTTGCACAACGAATGCCGTAATGTTTCAGCAGGTTGTTACAGGTGTATTTATTGAAAGTAATCATGCTGGTGAGCGCATCCGATGTGGTATAGCGCATACCAAGCATATCGAAATAAGCCTGCAGTTTTCCGTCTTCTCCGGGAGTGCCATGGATTACAATGAAAGCAAGATCGAAGGAAATTTTTCCTGTGCTCAGTGGAATGCTGAAATCGTTTTTATCAATGGCAATGATTTGTCCGTCGATGTGTGCATTCCATCCTGTCTCATCAATCACAATGCGGTAAACATCATACAAGGCGGTATCGATATTCTTCATTACGGTTTCTCCGCTTTTCATCGAAATCTGTGCTTCGTGCGAGAAGCCACCCATCAGTACGGCAATTTTTTTCTTCATGAATCAAAAATATTCTTGGCAGACATATACGCAGCCGCCCTCAGAAAGGATTTATACAATACAGATAGTTAATACCGGGGGTAGCGTCCAAGGGGATTTTGGGTATATTTGTCCTTCTCATGTTTCAGAATCTCAAGAATATTGGCGCTTTTCTGGTGAGCCGCAGGTTTCTTACCCACTTTGGATTGGGACTGCTGGCCATACTCGTTTTGTATTGGATTACCATGTTCTGGCTACGGAGTTATACCCGTCATGGCGATCAGGTAGCTGTACCATCAGTGATTGGTCTTCCTGTAGAACAGGCGGAGTCGGTACTAGGACCAAAGGGTCTTCAATTTTTTGTTGATTCCGTGAGTACGGATAAATTCCCCAAGGGTACAATCATTGGTCAGAACCCTCTGCCAACCGATTCTACCGGGCTTTTTGTGAAAGAAGGCCGCACCATTTATCTTACCGTGGTATCGCGTTCCCCTCTAATGGTAACCATGCCAAACCTGGTGTATAAGTCCAAAAAACATGCAGAGGGGATTTTAAAAATTGTCGGATTGAAGGTGAAATACAGCTATAAACCTTATGCCGATTGTAAGGATTGTGTCATTGAGCAGAAATTCAAAAAACACGCTATTGCTGCAGGTGAGAAAGTAGAAAAAGGATCTACCATTGAGCTGGTCCTGGGTCAGGGTCAGGGCGGTGCTCCGGAAACTGTTCCTGATTTGGTTGGATTAACAATAGATGCGGCTAATTCGCGTTTAAATACGGTATCGTTAAGCTTGTTTTCTGCTTCTTGCGAAGGCTGCGTTACCCGACAAGATTCTCTTGCTGCCAAAATATACAGGCAAGAACCCTCTGCTTCCTCCGAAGCTGCAGTGGGGTCGGAAGTAACCGTGTGGAGAAGGTTTGGCGAAATACCTGAAAACCCATGAGCATGACGCGATTCGTTATCGTATTGATTTTTTTGATGCAAGGTTTTAGTGCTTTTGCGCAACCCGAAGCATTGGTTCCATTGCAGTACAATGCAAGTTTGTTCGACCGTCAGTTATGGCAACAAAGGTCCTTCTCGGATATTTTTGTTTATGAAATTGATACGCTTGATCTTCCATTCATGGATGATTTTTCGCGCGATAATTTTAAAAATTACAATGCTCAACCCGGTGATGCGAATGTGACGCTTCAAAAATTTTATCATTTGTATGATAATACGGGAACAGTCGTATTGGACGATTCCGTTCATTACATGACAAGCACAACTTATTTGTTTAGTTACGATACCACAGGAGGTTCGCTTCAACTTACGTTAACGGCATTGGATAGTTTTCAGATTTTGGTGAATGACCTTACTGAGTATCCCATCAATGGAACAATAACTTGGGTTAGACCACGCTACAACCTCATAGATTCGGTTTGGGATGCTTTGCCGGCGGATACACAATGGATCGCAACTGCAGATTTGGTGCAGGATTCGGTGAACGTGTATTTTGTTTCTCCCGCAGGTGATAATTCCATTTGGATTGATCGTTTTGCCTACCGCAACAACCGTTATGCAATTGGTCCGCCTACCATTGGTGTTGCTACATTTGATGGATTGGATGATGTTGGATATCCCTACGATTTTGTAAATACTTCTTTAACGGGTAAATGCGATTACCTTACTTCTAAACCCCTTCGTTTAGGAACAAAACCTTCTTCATTGCCTTATACTGCTGCTGATTCTGTTTACCTGAGCTTTTTTTATCAGTCTACCGGAAGAGGAAATGCACCCGAAGTTGGCGATTCTCTGGTATTGCAGTTTTGGTCGCCCGATAGCAACAAGTGGTACAATGTATGGTCAACTCCCGGTGTCGCACTTGCTGATTTTAAACAGGTCATGATTCCCATTACGGCCAATAAATATTTTGGCGATGGTTTTCAATTCCGTTTTTATAACCGTGGAAATTTGAGTGGTTCTTTAGATCATTGGCATATTGATTATGTGTACCTGAATAGTGTTCGTTCGCAAGGTGACACGATTCGTCAGGATCCTGCATTCATGTATGATGCGTTGAGTTTATTGAAGAAATACACCGCCATGCCATGGAATCATTTTCTATGGGATCCCGCAGGAAACATGGCTGATACGATGAGTGTGTACCAACGGAACAACGACAATGTGTCGCGCATCATCACCAACCAGAACATGGAGATTTTTTACAACAGTGTTTCCCAAGGTACCATCACTGCTCCTTTAAATCCGGGTGTAACGGCACTGACAAATTTCTCTTCCTTATACGATATCCAATCCGATGGATTTGTGTATGATACTTCATTGGCCGATACCTGTGCAGTTTTCGATATTAATGTGCATTTTAATCCCGGCGCCAATTTCACACAAAACGATACCATTTCGTTTCAGCAAATTTTCCGTGATTATTATGCCTATGATGATGGTACTGCCGAAGCCGCATACGGACCGCAAGGCACCGGAGCAAAATTGGCATACCGTTTTTCCATAGCACAACCGGATTCCCTTCGCGCGGTTCGCATGCATTTTGAGCCTTCGGTAAACAACGCGAGTAACAATCCGTTTTTGCTTACCGTTTGGGATGCTACAGGTGCAGGAGCAACTCCCGGAAATATCATTTACCAAAACATTGGATCCTATACACCGGAGTATATTGACCAGTACAATGGTTTTTCATTTTACGCATTTGAATCGCCGGTTTATTTAAGCGGAACGTTTTACATCGGATGGCAGCAACTTGATTTGGATCGCCTGAACATTGGTTTCGACATGAACACCAATCAGCAAAGCAATATTTATTACAATGCTTCCGGAAGCTGGCAAAATACTTCCTTCCAAGGTGCTTTAATGATGCGACCTGTTTTTGGACGTTGTTCTGATGATGTGACATCTGTTGCGGAAATTCGTCACGATATTGAATTTGAACTTTTCCCTAATCCTGCTAACAATGCGGTGAACATTCGTACTGCATTAAATTATGCCAATTTGGTGGTGATGGATTTAAGTGGTCGTGTACTGAACGATATGATGTTTTTTCAAAATGCAGTGATCGATTTAAATCAACTGGCAAACGGTATTTATCTGATTAGCGTTACAGATGAATACGGAAATTCAGGAGTGAAAAAGTTGATTGTGCAACACTGACCATGAGCAGCGAAGAAGAGTTTGAAGAACAGAGTCAGGAAGAGGGTGATGAATTATTCGAGCACCATAATATCAAAGTAGATAAGGGACAATCCCTTTTACGCATTGATAAATTTTTATTCGATCGTTTACCCAATACCTCCCGAAACCGCATTCAGCTTGCGGCGCACAATGGAAACATTTTGGTCAATACCAAAGCGGTAAAACCCAATTACCGTGTAAAACCTTTGGATGAAATCTCGATAGTACTTCCTTATCCTGTTAGGGAAATTGAGCTTATTCCTGAAAACATTCCGATTGAAATTGTTTACGAAGACGAGCATTTGGCGGTAGTATATAAACCTGCGGGAATGGTTTCTCATCCCGGATATGGCAATTACACCGGCACTTTGGTGAATTCATTGTTGTATCACTTTCGTGAAATATCGCAACTCAAACGCAAAAACGATTTGGATGTTCGTCCGGGTTTGGTGCATCGTTTGGATAAACACACATCCGGAATAATGGTCATTGCCAAAGACGATGAAACCTTAACCCATTTGGCCAAACAATTTTTTGATCGCAGCACCGAGCGCACGTATTATGCTTTGGTTTGGGGAGATGTGAAAGAGGACAAAGGAACCGTTGTCGGGCATATTGGTAGATCCTTGCAAGACCGCAAAGTGTTTAGGGTGTATGAAGATGGCAGCATGGGAAAACATGCCGTAACGCATTACGAAGTGCTGGAGAGATTTGGATATGTGACCTTGGTAAAGTGTAAACTGGAAACCGGTCGCACACACCAAATACGTGTGCATATGAAACATATTGGTCATACCTTATTCAACGATTTGGAATACGGTGGCGATAAAATTCTCAAAGGCACAACCTTTGCGCGTTACCAGCAATTTGTAGAGAATTGTTTTTCCTTGATTTCGGGTCAGGCCCTTCATGCAAAATCGCTTGGCTTCCATCATCCTGCTCAAAACAAATGGATGCAATTCGATTCTGAATTGCCATCGGGATTCACCGAGATCATCGAACGTTGGCGCAGATATACGGCTGATCAGGAGCAAAAAAAGTAATCCCGGAGATGACTCCCCGGGATCCTAAACCTAATGAAAAGAAGTTTCTTTTCGGATTCTTCCCTAATGCAAATCTCGCGAATTCTGCGGAAATACCGATTTAAATTTCGGTTCTGAATTGTATTTCTAAAGTTTGTTTAAAATGCCTCTTTCCCTGGCAATGTTGATGGCGTCCACAATATTGCTTGCTTTGAGTTTTTTGAGCACATTTTTGCGGTGACGGTTCACGGTTTCGGTACTGAGGTTCATATCGGAGGCCACTTGCTTCGAGGTTTTTCCTTGAAAGACGAATTCAAGAATTTTAATTTCTGTTTCAGTAAGGTTCTTAGATTTCTTGCTTTCTCCTGTTGAATAAAGACTTTCCCGAACTACGCTCCAACCCAGAGTTGGATCCAATTCGTAAACACGCAGAAAAATTTCTCCCTGATAGGCTTGTTTTGGTGCCTTTGAAATGGTTCCCATTACGCGAATGGGTGCTTTTTTTTCGTCGACTTCCAAGATGCCGGATTGTTGTGTCATCATTTGGTATTGCCCATCAGCTTGTCTAATTCGAAAGTTGAATGAAAATTTGATGGCGCTTAAGGGTTTGCCTTTTAAAGAACCTAGCATTTTTAAAAGGTCCGGATACAGTTTATCCTGAAATATGGTTTTTTCGGAAGGATGAAATTTTTCATGAATGCCAAAGGACCTTCCTTCAACATTCTTTCTGCGGAATAACCCAATACATCGATGGCGTTTGGACTAATATAAACGTACTGATTGTGCTGGTAATCGATCAAAAACAACATGCAATCCATCTGATGCAGAAGGGGAAGAAACTGCTCCGGTTTCTTGAAATAGTCAGATAGGTCTATACCCTGTTGTTGTGGAAGAAAATGATTCAATGTCTGAGGTTCTTTTCCGGTTATAGCTGCAGCCAGTTGTTTTCTTTGCAAATGGAGATGGATTCGATCGTGTTGGATGCTCTTAATTTGCGCATGATGTTTTTGCGATGGCGGTGAATGGTTTCGAGACTCAAATCCATTTTCGATGAAATTTCTTTGGAAGTGAGTCCTTGCTCTGCAAACAACAAAAGTTGAATTTCTTTTTTGCTAAGCGGACATTCAGGTCCTTTGGGCTTGATGAATTCCTCTCTACCGTTCGGGTATGTCAAAACACCTCTTACCTGATTGTCGCATTTCATGTTGGTTAATACGGAAACAACACATAAATCAAGCAATGGCTGACCATCTCTTCTCTGTGCAACAATTTTGTTTTGCTGCATCACCGGGATGGTG
>JBIKKU010000228.1:0-5309 GCA_044360245.1 Flavobacteriales bacterium
CGGTGGGGACATACGATCACCAAGAAATGCAGCGTCTCGCGGGCGAATTGTGTAAAGTAACACAAACCGAACCCGGCGAGATGTTGCGCATGTTTGGACATCATGTGTTTGCCAAATTCGTAAAAGGGTATGGCGTTTTCTTTGAAGGCATTTCAGATCCATTTGATTTCCTGGAAAAAATTGAAACATACATCCACCCCGAAGTTTTAAAACTCTATCCCGATGCCGAATTACCAAGGTTCGAATCGGAACGCCTCCAAAACGGAAGCTTCAGGATGATCTATATTTCTTCCAGACACATGTCAGCATTTGCCTACGGATTGATCGAAGCCTGCATGGTGCATTTTGGTGTACCATCAAAAATTGAAACCGAATCGGATACCGATCCAGGGAAAGTTTCCTTTCTTATCACACGCCTGTGAGTCAGGAAAAAGAAATAGAAGCACTCAAACGTGCGCTTGAACGGGAGAAAGAAGCCCGTAAGCAAGCTGAACGCATCATGGAAGAAAAATCCATGGAGCTTTATCTTGCCAATCAACGCCTTTTGCAAATCAATGAATCGCTGGAGAACACCATTCTGGAGCGGACAAAAGAGATGAACTCTCTGGCACGTTTTCCCGAAGAAAATCCTTATCCGATATTTCGTTTTGCAGGACCCGAAAAAAGTTTACTCTATTCCAACAAAGCCGGTAAACGCATCATCGATTTTTTCGAGCGCAATCCCGAATCGCCCGATACACAGCGCTGGTACGAGTTCCTGAATAATTCTCACGGATGTGATCAGCCATTGGTACAGGAATTTGAAATTGGTGATCATTATTATCAATTCTATTCCGTTTGCTATGCCGACCATAACTACATGAATGTTTATGGTTTTGATATTACACTGCTAAAAGAAACGCAACATGCTTTGACCGAATCGGAAGTGCGATTCAGAAGCATGGTCGAAAATGCAAGCGATATCATCTACAGAGCCAGTGTTGATGGGATCTTCACCTATGTCAACGTTACGGCCGAAACCATCACGGGTTATAGTACCGATGAATTGCTTACCATGCATTTCGGACAATTAATTCGTCCGGACCAACAAGAAATTGTTGCTGATTTTTATGCGGCACAAATCCGTGAAAAAATAAAAAGTACGTACCTCGAGTTTCCGATTTACACCAAATACGGAAATGAAAAATGGATTGGTCAGCACGTGCAGCTCATCATGGACGATGACAACCACATCACCGAAGTTTTCTCACTGGCACGCGATATAACCGAACGTAAGCAGGCGCAAACAGCTATGACCCGCACGGCAACGCGTTTGAGTTCACTCATTGCCAATTTGCAAGCTGGTGTGGTGATGGAGGATGAAAACCAAAACATTGTTGTCACCAACCATGCTTTTTGCAAGCTATTTGATTTACCGCATTCGCCTTCGTATTTCCAGGGTAAAGCGAATACTGAATTGTTCTTCAAAATCAAAGATTCGTTCTCGGATCCGGATACCATTTGGAACAATTTGGAAAAAGCCTTGCAGCAAAACAAACCGATTGTCAACCAAGAAGTATTGATGTCGGATGGTCGCATCATGGAAAGCGATATTGTTCCCATTTTTCAGGATCAAAAATTTCTTGGGCATTTGATGCTGTTCCGCGACATCACCGAGAAAAAAGAAGCGCACAAAATTCTTCAACGCAGCGAAGAAAAATACCGAAGCATCATCGAGAACATGTACCTGGGATTGTTGCAGGTGGATAATGAGGAAAACATCATGGACGTCAATAACTCCATGTGTCAGATGCTCGGATATACCAAAGAAGAATTGGTTGGACATAAAACCACCGATCTTTTGGGTGTTTCCAAAGATATAGACGTCCTCGCCAATGTGCAGTTGCAACGCAATGAGGGCAAATCGAGTGTTTATGAAATGCGCGTAAAACGAAAAGACAATTCTGAGTTTTATGTATTCATTTCCGGCGCTCCGCTCTACAATGAAAAAAATGAAAAAATCGGTTCACTGGGGATCCACCTTGACATTACGCAGCGCAAAGAACTCGAACAAGATTTAATGGTTGCCAGAACCAAAGCAGAAGAATCGGCTCATGCGAAGGAGATTTTCCTAGCCAATATGAGTCATGAAATTCGCACACCGATGAACGCTATTCTGGGCATGACCAACTTGCTGATGAATTCATCACTGGATTCGAAACAGTTGTCGTACCTCGACGCCATCAAAACTTCTTCGAACAATTTGATGGTGATCATTAATGATATTCTTGATTTCTCCAAAATTGAAGCAGGTAAACTCAGCATTGAAAAAGTGGGAATTGAATTCCACAAAGTGATGCAAAATGTCATCAACCAATTGAGTTTCCGTGCCGATGAAAAGAACATTCTGCTCATCAATAAAATTGATCACGACATACCGGATATTCTGGTCACCGACCCTACCCGACTCACGCAAATCTTTTTGAATCTGTTGAGCAATGCCGTGAAATTTACGCATAAAGGATCGGTCACTTTAAAGTCCTCACTCATCGAACGCAGAGGAAATCAATGCCGCATCCATATCCAAGTCATCGATACCGGAATTGGAATTGATGCCGATAAAATTTCAACGGTGTTCGATTCCTTCTCGCAAGAGGACGCCAGCACGACTAGGAAATACGGCGGTTCGGGATTGGGACTTACCATTACACGACAGTTGGTTGAACTTTTTGGCGGAAGAATTCAAGTCAAGAGTAAAAAAGGTGTAGGCACTGAATTTTATTTTGTCCTGCCATTTGAAATAGGAAATGTGAATGATCTCCCGAAAGATGATTCGGGTGCGGATATGGAAATTGATTTGCGCGGTACCCGTGTATTGGTTGCAGAAGACCATCAAATCAATCAGTTCCTTGCTAAAACTATTCTCGAATCCTGGGGTGTAGAAGTTACCATTGCCGAAAACGGATTGGATGCCGTTAATGCTGTTTCCAACATGGATTACGATATCATCCTCATGGACATGCAAATGCCCGAAATGGATGGCTTACAAGCAACGCGGGAAATCAGGCATATTCTAAACCGAGACATTCCGATTATTGCCTTAACAGCCAATGCGGTAAAAGGAGATCAGGAAAAATGTCTGGATGCAGGTATGAACGATTATTTATCCAAACCCTTTGAACAAAAGGACCTGCAGCGCATCATGCAAAAATGGATTGGTGAACGGAAATCAGCTTTGCCAAGCCTTCCTAAAAATGAAATTTCACAACATCTTGAACCGGAAAAATCAAAGAGTATGTCATCGGAACTTTATGACCTCACTTTATTAAATCAATTGGCATTAAACGATGAGGAATTTATTGCCAAAATGAAAGAACTTTTCATCAGCAGCACGCCCGAAATCGTTGAACAAATTTTTGAAACTTTTGAAGGAAATGAATTTGAAAAGATGTCGGGATTGGCCCATAAACTCAAGCCTTCCATTGATACGTTCAATATTCATTCGTTGAAAGAAACCATCCGCAAAATCGAAAAATTCCACACGCTTGGGGGATCGAAAGAAGAGCTCAGTGCATGGTTGTTGCAATTGAAAACCGATTCAGGATTGGTGATTGAAGACCTCAAACGTACACTCGAAAAATGAGTCTCAAGGAAATTTGGATTGCGGATGATAGTCCCGTTTACCGTGAACTTATTGCCAAATTTCTAACAGAAAAAACGGGGTTGTTTTGCCGCACATTTGCACATGGCAATGAACTGCTCAAACACTATAAAGGAGAAGATCCGAAAGCTATTGTGCTGGACTACCATTTCAGTTTCGATGACTACAAGGACAATGCACAAAAAACCTTGATCAGTTTAAAGGGTAAAGGTTGTCGATGTCCGATTGTACTCGCCACCGGTGCATCTGAGCGCGGAAAAACGATGATGCAATTCAACAAGATTTTCGATAAGTTTGAGGATCATTTTTTGAACGATCTTTTGAAGTATTTACTCCCGATAGTTTCCAAATGAAAGGTTTGTTGTTTTGTTTTTTCCTTTTATGCGGATTCGTTTCGTGTAAAAACCATGCACCTCATTCAGAACCTAATCCTTCAAGGGTAAACTGTATGCCCGATCCGGCTTTTATGCTAGTTGAAGGTAAATACGAAGGAAAAAACCTCTATGTACTAAACCCATATTTAAACTGTACAGACACCACTATTTTGTTTTGTGTGTATAGCGTCTCCATAAACGACAGCATTACCCTACCTGCATCTGAAATACGCGCATCAGCTTTCGAAATCCCGCTCACTAGCTATGGCTTTCAATACGGACAAGCCCTTCAGATAAAATTTTACCATTACGAAAATTGTCGACCGAAATTGCTTAATCCGGAGGTTAAGTAGTGAGTTGATCATTCGCTTACTTTGGGTAAAATAAAACCAAAACAGAACTTCCTTATAGTTTGGTTTTTTCTCTGGAAATAAAATTTTTAAGGACCTATTCACTAATATGCATAATACAAAGAAAACTGTCAGGCCAAAAGTATTTCAAAAGGTATGCGGAAATCACGATGCAAGGCTTTAATAATCCTTACCGATAATCCACGTTTGCGATTGAGAAATTCTGAAACATTCCCTTTACTCCCAAAATAAGGAATCAAATCTTTTGGTTTAAGGCCTTTTTCTTCCATCAGGTGTTTCATGGTATCAACAGGATTAGGCGCTTGGATAGGATAATGAAGCTCTTCATACACATAAACCAATGTTCCTAAAACATCCAATTCATCGAACTCCTCAGAACCTTTTCTAGGATTTTGTTGAATTAAATGATCAATTCTTTTTAATGCAGCTTTGTAGTCGGACTTTGTACGTATTGGTTTTATCGATTTCATGGTTTCATATTTATTTAAATGGCATCTAATGGGAAATCATCTATTCATCTAAACTGTTTTTGCATCTATTTTATCATATTGAGCATGGGTTCCAACAAAGCGAATAAATGCTTTTTGGTTCGAAAAAAAAACAAGCACAATTACCCTATAATGATTGCCTTTTATATCAAATACAACTCTGTCGTTTCCTACATAATCTGCAGTAAGAAAATCTTTTTTTAACGCTACTAAATTTTTCCATTTGCCTTGTTCCATTTTTTTAAACCAAATTCTCAAGGGCAATTCAGCATCCGGATGCTTCTCCCAAAATTTGATGATGGTCAGACGAGAAATTACATGCATAACTTTTGGTAATCCTATACTAATTTTATTCATGCAAATATAGAAAACGTTCTCAAATCGAGAACATATTAATCTCCCAAATGTTAAGTTTTGAGTCTCTGTTTCATCATCC
>JBIKKU010000229.1:0-5284 GCA_044360245.1 Flavobacteriales bacterium
CACCAAATTTCGCATCGGCAAGCATTGCGCGAACTTCTTTTTTCGCCTCTTTGAGGTTGTCCAGAATCAAAACACCTTTTCCTGCAGCCAGTCCATCTGCCTTTAAAACATAAGGCGGATTTAAAGTCTCCAGATATGCTTCTGCTTCGGGAAGGGTATCCTTGGTAAACGATTGATAGCGGGCAGTGGGAATGCTATGCCTTTGCATGAACGCTTTGGCAAAATCTTTAGAGCCTTCGAGTTGAGCAGCCATCTTCTGCGGACCAATCACAGGAATTTTGCGAAGCACCTCATCCTCCAGAAAAAAATCATGAATACCCTTTACCAAGGGATCTTCAGGACCAACAACAACCAGATGGATGTTTTGATCGACCACAAATTTTTTAATCGCTTTAAAATCGGTAGGAGAAATGGCCACATTCTCTGCAACCGAAGAAGTACCGGCATTTCCGGGAGCCACAAACAATTTATCGAGCTGCGAACTCTGGGAAATCTTCCAAGCCAGCGCATGTTCGCGACCGCCTGAACCGAGGATCAGTACATTCATCTTATTCTTTTGGAAAACAAAGAAAAAAAGAATGCGGTTTAAGGTGAAATTATCTTATCAACACGTAGTGAAAAATCAGACAAGAACTTAGCGGAAAGCCTTATTCTACAACACGTACCGTAGTATAAGTCTGACTATAACTTCCGAAAATGGATGCAGGAAGAATCAAGGAGAACTGATAATACATACTATTGAATGTTGTTCCGGGTACAAAGCCCAATTGCGGCTCATCAGGATTATAGGTGTCGTACATTTCGCGCTTGGGCATAGAAACACGGAAGGTAAATCCAAACGTTTTGTCCTCATCAAAAGGCACAACAATTTCCACTTCAGGTGTTTTGGCCAATCCTTTGAAACGCTTGTGTTCGCGAAAAATCCAATCGTACATATAACTTCCGCGAATCATGAGGTGTTCTCCAAGCGGTAATACCAAATGTGCACCCAATCCACGCTGATTGCCGCCAAGGATTTGCGTAAACTGATAATTCGGGTATTGCTGTGAATTCAGAGAGCCTTGGAACTCGACAATATTGTAATTGTATTGCGCACCCAAATACAATCCGACATATTTTCCAAAATACCCGCCAAAAGCCAAACGGGTATTGAACAAATTATACTCCCTGGAATACAGTCCGCCGGGTAAGGCACGTTTTCCGGCATATCCCATTCCAAACGTAAACAATGCATGCTTGCCTAGAAATTGCATGTTGAAAGAAAATTCCTTCGCCTTGCTTTCACCGGAAAGTGCATTGGTATCGGAGGGGTGACCGGTATAAGGATTGCCGTAATAAGGCTCCATTTGATAAAACATTTTTTCATATTCTGTTTTACCACCTTGAAAACCTATTTGAAAAAATCCGGCTCCAACCCAACTGTCGCGCTGTCCGAAAACATTAGTGGCAACAAGAAAAAAAACGAATAATCCTAGCAAAAATTTCATGTCCAAAAAATAATCCCGGCCTTCCCAAAACCTCTGTGTTAACGGAACCTCAAAGCAGAGGTGAGTCGTTGGGAAAAACCGGGAATTGGTTAATAGTTTAATCCAATTTTACGCGACAAAACCAAATGGTTTTCCCTTTTTTATCGGCACCGAATAAGGTTACCACACCACCTTTTTCTGTTTCAAGGAATGGGAAATTCGGATCAAGGAAATACTCCGGCTTTTTATCACCACCTGGCATTTTTAAATCGGTAATGGTAGCACCATTCATATCTATTTTTCCGATGCGTAAATACGTCAAAAGTCGGCCATTCGGCGCAAATCCATCAATCTCACGCAGGAACCAATACATGGACTTTCCGCTTGCGCCTTCAATGAAGAACTGCGGACAACCATTAGCTTGTGCCACTGCATTCGCTTCTTTGGTATCCACACCATATTGCGCTTTCAATACCCCTTTGCTATCGAAATGAAAACACAACACATCTTTGAATTGCGGTCCGGTTTTATCGTTGGGCTGGAAGTTTTGACCGATGACAAAAAAATCGCCATTGCTCGCCATATAATAATTCGCAATACGGAATTTTTTTCCGGCATAAGCTGGAGATTTTTTCTGACTTGGCGGAGTTTTTAATTTGGCTTCAAATTCGTCGAGATTGGTTGAAGTAAGGTATTCCACTTTGTTGGAAGAAATCTTCATCAATTGCACTGCCTTGTATTTATTGGTGTTGATGGCAGTTGCCCAATATTTGTCGCGCCCTTCTGCAGATGGTCCGTAATAATACATTTCATCACGCGCTTCATCGTAAATCAATTCATCGATTTTCCAACCGGGTGATGGAGATTCAAAACTCACACGCGCATCCAGTTTCATGTCGTTGGAAATACGCACCCAGGTAAAATTGCTTTTGTTTGGATCTTCTTTCAATCCTTTTAAGGACATCGGAGCAAAAACAAATGTCATTCCTTTAAAGGAGGGATTCTCCGGATCGTCTTCGTAAACAAAAGGAAGTGAGCGGGCAATAACAACACTTTGCGGGTAATCAAAATTCAACTTAACATCACCAAGCAAATCCAATTCTTTGTTGTATTTCAACAGATGCAATGCAGCAAATGGTTTATTGGGATCTGCATCTTTACTTACTTTTTCTTTTTCACCTGCAAGTACGTAAACTACACCTTCGCGATCATCTTCGAAATGGGTGTGGTAATGGAATTTCGAACCATCGTCTGATTTAGGTTTCAGCTTTTCGAGGACTTCTACTTTTTTGCGGTAACCTAAAAACAGCCAATCGTAGGAAAAAGTGATTTTTTTACGTTTCAAGACCAGTGTTCCCATCATGGTAGGTTCAACAAACAAGCCGTCTACGGTATAAAGTTCACCACGGTATTTGAACCAGGTATACTTTGCTTTTACTTTTTCGAATTCAATTTCGTCGGTTGTTAAATTGACAAAATTGAAGTCTTTATCGAAGGTATAAATTTCAAAACGTGCCATACGGTCGTTGGCTTTGGTCACGTAATAAAGCGTATACAAACCCTTTTCGCGGTTGTATTCGACATTAGCCAATGAACCACGTTTTGATTTTCCGGTGATTTCGTAGGTCTTTTCAAGCTCCACGGTTTGTGCCCGCAGCGGCTGAATGGAAAGCATTGCAACAATAAGTGACAATGCAGCAAATAATTTCATCATGAATGGAGGTTAGTTCATGACAAAACTAGTTGAAGCAAAAGAAATTGGAAATACGGTAAATCCCGTAAATGAATCAATTGCTGATCAATCCGTTTCGAATGGCAAAACGTATCAAACCGGCAACATTGTGCACATCTAGTTTTTTCATCAGGTTAGTGCGGTGCGTGTCGACCGTACGGTGCGAAATAAAAATCTTATCTCCGATTTCTTTGTTTGACAAACCTTCAGCGAGTAAGCGCAGAATTTCCACTTCACGTTCGGTAAGGGTAGAAAGTAAAACGGAATCGGTGGGACGAAGGCTAAACTGACTTGAATCGGTTTTCCCTTCTTTCAAGGCTTGCAACACTTTTTCGGAGAAATGTTTTTCGCCCGCAGCAATTTTGCGAATAGCTGAAACAAGTTCTTGTTGATCTGCATTTTTCAACATGTAACCATCCGCACCAACTTCCATAATGCGTTTGATCAATGCAGCTTCATCGTGCATGGTTAATACCATGATGCGAATAGAAGGAAATTTCTTTTTGATTTGTATGGTTGCCTCAAGCCCATTCATCACCGGCATATCAATATCCATCATGACCATATCGGGTTGAAGCGATTCACAAAGTGCAAGAGCTTGTTGTCCATTGTTCGCCTCCGCCAACAAGTGCAAATCCGACTCTCCCGTAATAATCGAACGCAATCCATCCAAAATCAATTGGTGATCGTCGGTAATGATGATGCGGCAAACTGACAAGTTAAAATGCTTTGAGTTTCACGTAAATATAGAAAATGATAACCACACCCAACAGGAGAAATATCAGAAGTTTGAATAAAAAAACGCCGGAGCACAACCCCGACGTTCCTTTAGTTTTTAATGGCCTTACAGCGGAATATTGCCATGTTTTTTACGTGGAAGGTTAACCACTTTATGTTCTAACATTTTAAATGCACGAATCAATTTTTCGCGGGTTTGGTCGGGACGAATCACCTCATCAATAAATCCGCGTTCTGCGGCTTTGTATGGGTTCGCGAACAATTCATTGTACTCGTTTTCTTTTTCTTTGAGTTTCGCTTGCGGATCTGCAGCTTCGGAAATTTCTTTTCTGAAAATAATTTCTGCTGCACCTTTGGCACCCATCACTGCAATTTCAGCACTTGGCCATGCAAAGTTCATATCGGCGCCAATGTGTTTGGAATTCATTACATCATAAGCACCTCCATAAGCTTTACGTGTAATAACCGTAATACGGGGAACTGTAGCCTCCGAGAAAGCATACAACAATTTTGCACCATTGGTGATGATGGCATTCCATTCCTGATCCGTACCCGGAAGGAATCCCGGAACATCTTCAAACACCAATAAGGGAATATTAAAGCAATCGCAAAAACGTACAAAACGCGCACCTTTCTGAGAACTTTTGATATCGAGTACTCCGGCAAGAAAAGCAGGTTGGTTGGCAACCACACCAATACTTCTTCCTGCAATACGCGCAAAGCCAACGACAATGTTTTCTGCGAAATCTTTATGCACTTCAAAGAAACTTCCTTCATCCACGGTATGATCAATCACTTCACGAATATCATAAGGCTGATTAGGATTTTCGGGCACAATGGAATTTAACCCATCACGCTTTTCACTTTCAGAAGGTGTATAGGGCGCAAATGGCGGTTGTTCCTCACAATTCAAAGGGATGTAAGAAAGAATCTGTTTGATCTGCTGGATACATTCGATTTCGTTGGCAGCGGTAAAATGTGTAACACCCGATTTAGATGCATGTGTAGAAGCACCTCCCAATTCTTCGGATGTCACTTCTTCGTGGGTTACGGTTTTTACAACATTCGGACCGGTAACAAACATGTACGATTGATGCTCAACCATGAGAATAAAATCGGTAAGTGCCGGAGAATAAACAGCACCGCCGGCACATGGTCCCATAATGGCCGATAACTGCGGAATTACTCCACTTGCCAAGGTATTGCGGTAAAAAATATCGGCATAACCTGCCAGTGAAACCACACCTTCCTGAATACGCGCACCGCCCGAATCGTTCAATCCAATAACCGGACAACCATTTTGCATGGCCAGATCCATCACCTTGCAAATCTTTTCTGCATGCGTTTC
>JBIKKU010000230.1:0-5276 GCA_044360245.1 Flavobacteriales bacterium
CTACACTTTCGCAAACCAAACCACCGGCGAGATTCGACAATTGCGCCAAAAATCCAATCGGTGTATTCAAACTCAAACAAAGCGAGGCCACTGCAATAACGGTATCTCCCGCTCCCGACACATCCGCAATATTGCGCACATGTGCAGGAAAAATCGCGCGCTCACTACCCTGCTTAATCAATACTCCACGTTCACTCAGCGTGACCAATGAAATTTTATGTTGCAATCTGGATTCGAGTTCTTCCACAGCTGCAAACAATTGATCATCGCGTTGACGATCGATATCCATCTTCAAACCTTCGCGCAATTCCTTGAGGTTGGGCTTAAATAGGGTTACACCTTTGTAGGCAAAGAAATTCTTTTTCTTCGGATCGACACAAGTTGGTACCTGATGTTTTTGAGCAAGAAGGATGACTTCGGTAATGACTTTTTCGGTCAACACCCCTTTGTTGTAATCTTCAAAAACAATCACACCAACATCGCCTCGCTTGAGCAAAAACGCAACACGGTCAATTAGAATTTGTTCTTCAGATGCCGTAATGTCGTTGGTTTGTTCTTCATCAATACGCAACATCTGTTGGGCATGAGAAATCACGCGTGTTTTCACGGTTGTGATGCGTGCATTCGAGCGAACCAATCCTTCGGTGCTCATTTGTTGTTGCACCATCAATTCACTCAATTCAGTTCCTTGGCGATCATGTCCGATTACCGTACAAATAATCGGATTCGCACCAAGCGACAACAAATTCAAAGCCACGTTTGCCGCTCCGCCTAAACGATTCTCCTTTCGTGCAACATTCACCACCGGAACAGGGGCCTCTGGAGAGATGCGGTCAACAGATCCAAATAAATAAGCATCGATCATGACATCCCCAATCACAAGTACTTTTTTACCTGTGAATGCATCGAACAAACTATCAATATTCAAAGCCACTTCAAGAGAGTTTGGCAAGTGTTTCTTTCAATCGCTTCATGGCTTCACGCAATACATCATCTGAAGTTGCGTAGGAAATCCTTATGCAATCCGGTTCTCCGAAAGCTGCTCCGGTAACCAAGGCAAGCTGACCTTCCTCCAACAAGAACAAACAAAGCTCGTCGGCATCGTTTATGGTTTTGCCATTGTAGCTTTTTCCGAAATAGGATTTAACCACGGGAAAAACATAAAAAGCTCCGCCCGGCACATTGGCTTGTATTCCGGGAATTTCTTTCAGCAAAGACAACACCAAATCCCTGCGACGAAGAAAGGCTTCACGCATGGGAATGATCAAAGCCGGATCAGCCAACACGGCTGCTTTTGCTGCTTTTTGCGCAATGGAACAAGTACCTGAAGTAATTTGTCCTTGCATTTTATTGCAGGCTTCTGCAATAGCTTTAGAAGCTCCGATAAATCCAATTCTCCAACCTGTCATGGCATATCCTTTGGACACCCCGTTAACGGTAATCACGCGATCGCGAATGGATTCGAATTGCGCCAGAGATTCATGCTTTCCAACAAAACTGATGTGCTCGTAAATTTCATCGGCAATGACATGCAATTGCGGATGTTTTTCCATAATATCGGCAATGGCACCCAATTCTTCTTTGGTGTAAACCGAACCTGTCGGATTGCACGGTGTGGAGAAAATCATCAGCTTGGTTTTTGGCGTTACCGCTTTTTCCAATTGCTCGCGTGTGATCTTAAAATCAGATGAGATATCGGTTTTGATAAACACACATTTCCCTTCAGCCAGTTTCACCATCTCTTCGTAGGAAACCCAAAATGGCGTAGGAATAACCACCTCGTCTCCGGGATTCACCAAACTCATCACCACATTGGCAATGCTTTGTTTGGCACCGGTCGAAACAATGATTTGATCCGGTGAATAGTCCAAATGATTATCGCGTTTGAATTTCAAAGAAATGGCTTCGCGTAAATCCTGGTAACCGTTTACCGGCGTGTATTTGGTGAAATTTTCATCCAGGGCTTTTTTCGCGGCTTCCTTGATAAAATCAGGCGTATTGAAATCGGGCTCACCCAAACTCAGGTTGATGATGTTCAATCCTTTTGCAGTCAATTCGCGACTTTTGCGCGCCATAGCCAAAGTAGCCGATTCGGTGAGGTTGTTGATCCTGTCGGATAAATAGTTCATAGAAAAGCTTAGAACGCAAATATATACGCAATCTTTTCATATCCCCAATAAAATCAGAAGAACCTGAAGCTAATGTTTATCCGGTTATCCGGTCTTGATACCATTTATGTAAAGGCTTGTTTTCCGGTACACTATCCTTTTATTTTTGTTGAGCTAATTAGAACCTATGAAAAAACTTTGGTTGAGTCTGGTGCTTGCAGGAACTGTTGCAGGAGCATCAGCACAGCAGCCCCAGCGGATTAAATTCGTGGAATACGATTTACCTAACGGACTGCATGTCATCTTACATGAGGACCACAGCACACCGATTGTGACTGTTTCCGTGTTGTACCATGTGGGATCCAAAAATGAAGATCCGAAACGTACCGGTTTTGCGCACTTCTTCGAACACTTGTTGTTTGAAGGATCGGAATACATTGGTCGCGGTCAGTACATGAAACTGATTCAGGACAATGGCGGTGTGCTCAATGCCAACACTTCTTTCGATCGCACGTTTTATTTCGAAATTCTCCCATCCAATCAACTCGAATTGGGATTGTGGATGGAAGCCGAGCGCATGCTTCATGCCAAAATCGACAATGAAGGTGTTGAAACCCAGCGTGGAGTTGTGAAAGAAGAGCTGAAACAACGTAATGAAAACCAACCCTACGGAAGTTTTCTGAACGAAATTTTCGGACATGCTTTCACTGTTCATCCTTACCGTTGGACTCCCGGTGGTTCTCCTGAATACATCAACCAGGCGAAAATGGATGAGTTCATGGATTTCTACCATACCTTCTATGTTCCCAACAATGCCACTTTATCGATTGCCGGAGATATTGATGTGAAAAAAGCGAAGGAATGGATTACCAAATATTTTGGTGATATTCCAAAAGGGACCAAAGAAATTCCACGTCCGAAAATCGTTGAACCACGCAAAACTGCTGAAGTTCGTGACACGGTTTACGATCCGAACATCCAGCTTCCTGCGGTAATGATGGGATACCACATTCCTGCCCAAGGAACTCCGGATTATTACGCAGTAACCATGTTAGCCAATTTGTTGTCGAACGGAAAAAGTTCACGCTTGTACAAATCGGTTGTGGATGAAAAACAAAAAGCGCTTTTTGCAGGTACTTTCCCGCTTCCAACAGAAGATCCGGGACTTGCTTTGGCTTTTGCCATTGCCAATATGGGTGTAACTGCAGACGATTTGGAAAAAGCCATCAACGTTGAGATTGAGCGTGTACAAAACGAACTGATCAGCGAAAGTGAATTCCAAAAATTACGCAACCAAATGGAGTCTGAGTTCATCAACAACTACTCCACTATGGCAGGAATTGCTGAAAACCTCGCGAATTATCATGTTTATTTTGGCGATGCCAACCTGATCAATACCGAACTCGATCGTTACATGAAAGTAACCCGCGAAGACATTCTCCGTGTTGCCAAAGAATATTTCCGTCACGATAACCGTGTGGTGCTTTACTACTTACCAAAGAAATAAGTCAACAGCCATGAAAAAACTGATTCTATCTTCTATAGCTCTGCTGGCTGTCACTTTTATGATGGCCGGAAATGCTGTTGCACAAACCAAGCTGGACCGCAGCAAACAACCTGTGGGCGGACCGCAACCGAAAGTGCAAATCGGCAAAATTGAAACCTTCACCCTCGAAAACGGACTTAAAGTTTTTGTTGTGGAAAACCACAAATTGCCAAAGGTTTCCTATTCCATGCAATTCAACATTGCTCCTTTTACACAAGGCAATGCCAAAGGATATACCGACCTCATGGCAACGCTTTTGGGTACAGCAACGCGCACACGTACCAAAGACCAAATCAACAATGAAACCGATATGATCGGAGCAACCTTATCGGCAAGTGCTGAAGGAATTTATGCTTCCGCATTGAAAAAACACAACGATAAATTGCTCGATTTGATGTCGGATGTATTGCTCAATCCTGTTTTCAAACAAGAAGAACTCGATAAAGCAAAAACCCAGATGATGAGCGGCTTACAAGCTGAACAAAACAATCCCGGCGCCATGGCCGGAAACATCAGCCGCATACTCAATTATGGTGCAGGTCACCCTTATGGTGAAATCATGACAGAAGCTACACTCAATGAAGTAAAACTTCAGCATGTAATGGATTATTACAATACCTACTTCATTCCGAATGTGGCCTACCTTGCTATTGTTGGAGATATCACACTTGATGAAGCGCGTAAACTCACGGAAAAACATTTCGGTTCTTGGAGAAAAGGAAACGTAATTCCTGAACCACTTCCTGAAATTACCTTTCCTACTTCAACGCAATTGTATGTTGTTCCTCGTTCCAATTCTGTGCAATCCTCTGTGCGTGTCACTTATCCCATCAAACTCAAAACAGGAGATCCTGATGCTATCAAAGTCCGCGTGATGTCTGAAATTCTCGGTGGAGGATCATCTGCACGTTTATTCATGAACTTGCGCGAAAAATACAACCTTACTTATGGTGCGTATTGCGAAGTTGGTTTCGATGAGTACATTGGTTATTTCGAAGCGAATGCCGAAGTACGTGCATCAGGAACGGATTCTTCCGTGGTGGAATTCCTTCGTGAAATGAACAGATTACGCAACGAAAAAGTCACACAGGAAGAATTGCAAGGCGTCATCAACAACATGAGCGGAAAGTTTGCCATCTCCCTTGAAAACCCTTCTACCGTGGCACGTTTTGCCATTAACATCGACAAATACAATTTGCCAAAAGATTATTACCACAACTACCTCACCGAACTTTCTAAAGTAACCGTAGAGGATGTTTATCAAATGGCTCAAAAATACATTCGTCCCGAAAACGCTTGGATTGTAGTGGTTGGTGAACGTTCACGCATGCAAGACCTCATCGCAAAATGGAAAGAGAAAAACGCCATTCATTTTGTAGATCAATACAACAAGCCCATCATTGAAACTCGTCCTGCACCTGCCGGAATTACAGCAGAAATGGTTTGGGACAATTACATCAAAGCTCAAGGTGGTGCTGAAAACCTGATGAAGGTGAAAAGCAAAGTAACCACCATGAAGGGATCGATTCAAGGAATGGAACTCACCATTGTTTCCAAAGAACAATATCCCAAGAAAAAAGGATTGGTGAAAAGTGTTTCTTCCACCTCTATTTCCGGAATGG
>JBIKKU010000231.1:0-5264 GCA_044360245.1 Flavobacteriales bacterium
CATCGTTCCCTATATTTAAATGGAATCAAAAAAAGAAATGCAAACATCAAGACAACCCAAATGAAATAGGGGAGGAGTGCTTTTGAAGATGGATGAAACAAGAGGTGGTAATTGGGTTCCCGGTAGTTAAAATCGGGAATAGATCGGAAAAAGTGATTATCTGCTTTCCATGACCAATCACCTGTTTTCGAACCACCGAATGCCATGTAGTCGTTAAGCGTTTTGATTAAATTTCTACGGTACTTTTCCGATGCACGTGTAAAGTCGATATGGTGATTCATATCTGAACCGCAATAATGCATGCTCAGAATCTGCAGACCAGTAAAGGGATCCAGATAGGCCGATTGCGCATAGAAATTGTTCTGCAATTGAATGGTAGAATCAAGACCGCCAAAATGTTTGTCCCATACTATATTGCCATATTCTTCATCAGCCTGCATAACAATGCCATCAAAATTAACCGGGAGTTGGCTCAAGCTATCTACCCCGTATTTTTTAAGCGTTTCTTTTTCGAGTTCTTTTTCCCTTTCATCCGAAGGATTATGTCCGTCAATTCCTTTGCTTCGGTCTTCTTCCATGTTTTTGGTAAAGTCCTGACGGCTTGGTAGTGGGTATTTCAGTTCTGCTTCATTTGCCCATATTTTTGGCAGAAAAAATGACCAAAAGATCCAAATACCCAAAGATGCTGTGAGACCAATTTCAGTTTTTTTGGGTCCAACGGTAAGCACCACTGTGAATGCAATAAGGATAAAATAAAACAAACTGTATACAACCCACAACGCTATAATATTTGCTATGGGTACAGGATCTCCATAGTTGAAAAGCAATGGAAAAAGCAATCCGGCCATTGGAAAGAGCATGGAAAATAGCCACAAGGAAAGGGTATGCCAAAACCCCAATAGCTTGGGATTTTTCAGTTGCACAAGTAAAAGTCCGGCTCGCGAGGGATTTCGTTCGGATGAAATTAAAGCATAGGTAAGCAAAATCAGAAAAAGTGGTACAAGGTATTGGAGTATGATTTTAGGCTTGAGTTTTCCGAATCGTGAAATAAAAAGGGATTGTGAATGAAGCGCATAATTGGTCTCGTTTTGAGCATGCCCCTCAAGTCGAATAATGTTTCCTGTTACTCCATTTACGCCTTCATCAAAGAAGGATAACATTCCCTGAGGCTTGATGGCGTATGATCCATAATGTGCGGCAGAGTGTGGATTTAAACTGTCCAGTTTTTCCCATTGCTGCCGTATTTCCTTATGTATCTCTTCTCTTAAAGCATTGTGCTTTTGCAATTCGGCCCTGCCCATCCATGCGCTCAGTACGAGCAATATCAATAATACTATTGAAGTAATGAATATGGGTTTATTCCTGCAAATGAACCGGATATCATGAAAGAGGATGGTTCTCATTGCATTAGTTTTTCATGTAGTTTAAGTACAATCGTTCTAGATCATTAGGACTAATGGCAGCTGAATCAATTACTGCAAGCAACTCACCTTTTTTTAGAATTCCGATTTTATGACAGGTTTCCTTAACCCTAAAAATATCATGAGAAGCCATAACAATGGTAGATCCTGCTTCAGACAATTTTTTCAATAGTTCACTTAGCTCGTTGCTTGCAAGAGGATCTAGACCACTTGCAGGTTCGTCGAGCAGGTATAATTTTGCATTTTTCGCCATGGCTATCGCAATTGCAATTTTTTGGCGCATACCTTTTGAATAACTTCCTGTGCGTTTGCGGAAATGGACGGAATCCAGTCCGCAAGCCAATAGGGTTTGTTCCATTTCGTCATTTTTCATTTTAATGCCTGCCATGCGGTTGAAATAGTCAAGGTTTTCAAGACCACTCAGGTATGGATATAAATGCACATTTTCAGGAATGTAACCGGTTTGTCGGTTTACCTCAGAACGATGTAAAAAGGGATCAAGCCCACCCACAGTGACTTTCCCTTTGTTCGGAGCCTCCATACCCAGTAAAAGGTTAATTGTGGTCGATTTTCCGGCTCCGTTGGCTCCAAGAAGTCCGAAAATTTCACCTGAATTAATTTCCAGGTGAATTCCTTGCAAGGCCGGAACATCCTTGTAATTTTTTGAAACATCTTCTAAAACTATCTTCATAATATTTGCAACAATGTTGCAAATATAGTTTTATATTTGAATTTGCAACAATGTTGCATTTAATTACAAAACGATGATGACAATTAGCAGCATAAAGCCAGAAAATGTGGCCCAGCGCAGTAATTCTTCTGGGGATTCTGTCAATGTTTTACATGCCATTCATTTGGAGAGTGTAAATATTGCGATTTGGAGAAGGAAGGAATTGAATTTTTCAGAAGAGATAGGGAGATTGATGTCGGATAATATTCAGTTGCGTTTAACCGGGTCTGTGGAGGAATTATCTTTTGAACTTGAGCATCAGTTGGCGCTTGAGCATTCTCCCTTGATAAAAAACGATGTATTGAAACTGCTTCATGAATTTCACAGTGTTGCAAAAGTAAGTTCCTACAGGCTTTTGTTCGCTAGGGTGGATAACGATATGTGCCGTCGGTTTCACACTGATGTAATTGATTTACGCTGCCTATGCACCTACGAAGGTCCCGGTACTATGTGGGTTCCGGACCATTTGGTGGATCGACTTAGTCTTCATTCGGGAGCGCCGAATGAAAAAGTTATTTCCGATTTAAGCCAGGTGCAGCAATGCGCAACCGGAGACGTGCTTATACTAAAAGGTGAACTTTATCCAAAAGACAATACAAAGGCTGTTGTGCATAAAAGTCCCGGTATTGAAAGCAAGGGTATTTCACGTCTTATTTTACGAATCGACACAAACGAAATTTATTTCTCATGATTCCGGATAGTTACGAAGCATGGAAATCATGCCTGGTGGAAAAGTGCAAAATCAATCCCACCAAAACTTTTTTAAGTGAACGCATTGAAATTCTGGAAAACAGAAGTCACCCTGAAACGCTTAAATTTATTGGTTTTTACGGAGAAACTCACTGGCAAAACATTTGCTCATGGTACCGAAAATTATTTTCATCATTACCTTGATGCCCTGGGTTGTTTTTTCTCTTTGCTTTCTAATGGTTTTATTACTTACAAAAACCAATGATAACGAAGAGCATGAATCGATCATACACGAATCCCAATCACACACTGATCATCCACTTGTTCAAGATCGCGTGTCCAGTTCACAATCTCCTCGGTAAGTTTTTCCTTTTGCTGCACCATTGGAACATTTTCCAAAGTCAGCAAATAATCCCTGAATTGTGAATACTTGTATTTCTTGCCTTTGTCGCCACCAAACTGGTCGGCATAACCGTCTGAGAAAATGTAAAAGACATCGCCTTTTTGCAATTCAAAATCATGTTGTGTGAAAGGTTTGCGATCGAGGAATGCTCCAATGGGTTGTTTGTCGGCTTTGATTTCTTCCCAATCTTTTCCACCGCGGAAAATCCACATCGGATTATTGGCAGCAGCAAAACTCACATGTGCACCATTGGGAGTGATTTCAAGGGATACTAGTGTAATGTCCATTCCATCTTTGATGTTGGAACTTCCTTGTTGCTTGAAGGTTTCCTCTACGAGCAAACTCAATTGATCCAGAATGGCTGCAGGTTCGGTTAATCCGTATTCTTTTACCGAACGGTTCAATCCATTGTATCCTACAATCGACACGAAAGCTCCGGGAACACCATGTCCTGTGCAGTCTACCGCAGCAAAGAGAATGCGTTTTCTGCCGTTTTTTTCAATGGGAAGTGCCCAGTAAAAATCACCGGAGACAATATCCTTTGGTCGGTACAATACAAAAAAGTCGCTCAATTGTTCTGCCATTACTTCTTCAGCCGGCAATATGGCTTCCTGAATGCGTTTGGCGTATTTGATGGAATCGAGAATGTCGCGGTTTTTCTCTTCAATGATGTGTTTTTGTTCCGTAATCTCTTCGTTGAAGCGTTTGAGTTGTTCGTTGTATTGCTGCAATTGCTCATTGGCTTTTTGTTTCAGTTTAGAGCGGTTGTACATCATGTAAGCAAATACCAGAAGCACCAGAATCACGATTACCACAATTACGAGTACAATAAAATTCTTGTACTCTTCCAGTTTTTTCTCTGCTGCAATTTGTTCTTCTCTTCGTTGTTGTTCCAGTTGGGCTTCGAGTTCGGCGAGTTTTTTCGACGCTTCTTCACTGCGCAATTCTTCCATCACCACATTGTGAAGGTTGAGGTATTTGTAGGCTGAATCGAATTTTTGTTTGTAGTTGTAGGCATTGGACAATCCTAGATAGGCGTCTTTCAATTCTTCGCGAATGCCCAATTCCACTGCCATTTCGGATGCACGTTGAAAGGAGGAAAGTGCATTGTCGGCATCTTTTCCGTTGAGGTATAAATTTCCGCTGTGGATCAGACAAAGTGCAATGCCCTGACCATCTTCCAATTCTTCTTTCATGGCAATGGCTTTTTTGAAGTAATCCATTGCACGCGTGTTTTCACCGTAAAAAGCATCAATTCTTCCCAACAAATAATAACAATCCGAAATGATGTACTTGTCCTCATTTTTCTCTCCGATGTTCAAGGCTTTTTTGAGGTAACGCTCTGCTTCGGAATAATTGTTTTGTTCAATGTAAACGCGACCGATATAAAGTGATGCGTCTCCAACCCTCGTTTCATCGGCAGTTTCGAGCGCCTGATTAAAATACTTTAAAGCCTCTTCGTAGTTTTTTTGATAGTAATGAATCAATCCGATGTTGTTGTTTACTCGGGCAAGTCCGACATTGTCCTTTGCTTTTTCAAAGTGTTTTAAGGCATCAAACAAAGCCGAAAGCGCTTCACCGTATTTTCCTTCTAAAGTTTGAATTTCACCGCGGGTATTGTACACATAACCAAGTCCTTTTTCATCGTGAATTGCTTCAAATATTTTTTGTGCTTCTTGCAATTTTTCAAGACCCTCCTTGTATTCATCCAGGTAATAATGAATGTTTCCAAGGTTGTACAAAGCAAATCCTTCTGCGTTTTTATTGCCTGATGCTTTCGCTGCTTCTAAAGCCTGATTGGCATAAGAACGTGCTTGTTCGGGATCGCTGTTGACAACAAACAAGGCAATTTCATTGAGCAAATTTGCTTTTTCGCTTTGGTCGGAAGTGGATTCAAGTTTTTGGAACAAAGCATCCAGTTCGGGCTGTGCATGCATTCCATTGATGAATCCAAAACAGAGAACAAAAAGGAAGAAAAGTTTTTTCATAATCAAAATTTAACGATGCGCGAAATGGAAAA
>JBIKKU010000029.1:0-16727 GCA_044360245.1 Flavobacteriales bacterium
CTTCTTTTGAAGTCCCATCGTAATATCCGCGAATGCGTTTTTTGGAATCAACCAAGACAAAATTTTCGGTGTGAATGAAATCCGATTTTCCTCCATCTCCTTCTCCAACAGCTACCTCTTTCATCACAAAATAACTCTTGCGTGCCAATTCGTAAATCTGTTTTTTTTCGCCCGTAAGAAAAAACCACATTTTGGCATCTGCGCCATATTGCTGAGCATAAAGCGCCATGGCCTTCACCGAATCTTCTTCAGGTAAAACGGTATGAGAGAGAATTCTCACCTTATCGTTTTGCAAATATTTTTCCTGAACGCGCGTGAGTTGCGATGTCATTTTCGGACAAATACTTCCGCAAGTGGTAAAGAAAAAATCGGCGACGTAAATTTTTCCATCAAGGTCTTTTTGCGTGATGGTTTTCCCGTTTTGAGCTGTCAGAGAAAAATCGGCAATTCGATGTCCTGTACCTTTTCCCTGCATGGAAGGATCGACCAACGAATCGTTGATTTGAGAAGGATTGTACACGGGAAGCATGTCCTTCTTTTTCATGGCTTCATTGTTCATATAGGTGCCAATCAGAATTCCTCCAATCAGAATTACTGCAGCACCAATGACGGGAGCAAGCCAGCTTTTTTTCATGCTTATTTGTTCGAGAATTTGTATGAAAATCCTGCTCCAAACAATTGACGAAATTGCGTGCGCGGACCAAGTCCATCGGTTACTCCATCTCCATTGGTATCAATGGCTATTTGAACATCGTGATCGTAAATCAACATAGTACCAAACGTAATCCCAATGTATTTACCGAGTTTAACGACAAGTGCATTTTCCCAAATCACATCGATGTTTTGTGGATTAACGGCATAATTGGAAAACAATTCGAGTTTGGTTTGAAACAAAGCCGATTTGGTGATTTCTGTTTTGTACGTGAATTTCAAATATCCACCTAACTCATAACGCATTCTTTTTCCGTCTTTGATTTTCACTCCTGCAGTATCGTACTCAGCAGCCTCAACACCGAAAGCGCCTGCATCGGCAAAGGTTTGGTCGTTGACGAAAGTAAACTTGGAAGTAATCGGAGAAAAGAAGAAGGACATGTCCTTAATGGGTTTGTAATCTAAACCCAAAGCGATCATAGCATATCCCGGCGCCATAAAACGTGAAATGGCCACGGTATCGTTTGGATAATTGTATCCCGGCGCCCATTGCGTGCGAAAGTTTCCCAACATGGCGTAATACCATTTTTCTGACTTGAAGGCCATGCGTCCGTATTTGGATGCAAAATCGATACGGTCATCGCTCTTGCGCAAATCTTCTGTTCCCTGACGCACCATTCCAAAACCGAGATCTAGTGTATTGTCCCAACTCTCATGTCCTCTTTTGTAGTTCGCAAACAAGTTCAGTCCTGCATTCAAGGCAATGGAATTTTGTCCACCCGCAGCCCAATTGCTCAAGGAAACCTGCGCAAAGGTGAGCGAGCCCATTCCACCCATTTTCCAACCTTGTGTTGTATCCGCACTTTTCGCATTCAACTTTTGAGCATTGTCTTTTAAATCTTGCTCTTGAGCAAAAGTGAATGTTGCAATAAACATCAAGGCATAAAGAAGAAATAATTTCATGGCAAGTTTGATTTTCAGTGCAAAAGAAAAAATAACTGCACTAAACAACAAATTATTACCTTTGAGAGTCTTACTATTATGTGAGACGGCGAATGAAATGAAGTATTCCAGAGACATCATGTCGGGCATGGTGGTCTTCCTGGTGGCACTCCCTTTGTGTCTTGGCATTGCCGTGGCCTCGGGTGCGCCTCCGTTTGCGGGGATCATTGCCGGTATTATTGGTGGTATCGTGGTAGGTGCCGTCAGCGGATCTCCCATTAGTGTAAGCGGACCTGCAGCGGGTCTGACATCTATTGTAATGGCCGGAATTGATAGCCTGCCTTCTTATGAAGTTTTTCTTGTTGCTGTTTTTTTATCTGGATTATTTCAAATCATTTTCGGTTTAGTAAAAGGTGGATTCTTCGCCGGATTTTTTCCCTCTTCTGTGATACACGGAATGATGGCTGCCATTGGAGCTATTCTCATTTTAAAGCAAATTCCGCATGCTTTGGGTTACGACAAAGACCCCGAAGGAGATGAATCTTTTTTGCAGTTGGATGGAGAAAACACCTTGTCGGAACTGATAAAAATGCTCGATTACGTTGACCCTATAGCCACAAGTATTTGTGCATTGGGCATTTTGATTCTTGTGATTTGGAACAACAAAAAAATTTCCAATCATCCTATACTCGGCTTCATTCCGGGTCCTTTGTTGGTTGTTGGTTTGGGAATTCTTGTGAATGAAATCATGAAAACAAATGCACCCGAATCGGCCATCACCGGCGACCATATGGTGCAATTGCCAGTATTGAAAAATCCACTCGACATCACGAAAGAATTTCGTTATCCTGATTTTGCCAACGCTATCAACAATTCGCAAGCATGGCTTTTAGCCTTTACCATTGCAGTTGTCGCATCCATTGAATCTTTATTAAGCCTAGAAGCCTCAGATCGACTTGATCCACTTAACCGCATTTCTCCTCCCAATCGCGAATTGATCGCACAAGGAACAGGAAACACCCTTAGCGGACTCATAGGAGGCTTGCCGGTTACTGCTGTTATTGTGCGAAGTTCAGCCAATGCAACAGCCGGAGCACGAACAAAAGTTTCTACCATCATACATGGATTATTGCTTCTTATAAGCGTTTTATTTCTGGCCAAATACATGAACCTCATTCCGAAATCGGCATTGGCTGCGGTTTTGCTGACGATTGGATATAAACTGACAAGTATTTCGACCTTCAAAAAAATCCATAGTCACGGCAAGTCGCAATTCCGTCCTTTCCTGATTACCTTCCTTGCTATCCTTTTCACCAATTTGCTGATTGGAATTTTTATTGGCTTGCTCGTGGGACTGTATTTTGTGCTAAAATCAAATTCACGTCATGTAATACACTTGGCAAACCATGGCGACAATTATCTGCTTACCTTTAACAAAGATGTCTCCTTCTTGAATAAACCTATAATACGTGAAAAGCTCGATGAAGTCCCAGAAGGATCTAAGCTCATCATTGACGGTACAAAGGCGCGATTTATTGATCACGATGTACTGGAAGAACTAGAGTTGTTTAAGGCTAAAGCAAAAAGCAAATTCATTCAGGTCGAATTTAAAAACATGCGCAGTTTATGAAATCGTACGAAAGACTTATTCTGGAAAACCATTCCTGGGCGGAACAAAAAAAGGAATTCGATCCGCAATATTTTATCAATCTGGCCAAAGACCAACGTCCGGAATTTCTTTGGATTGGTTGTTCCGACAGTCGCGTACCTGCGAATGAAATCACCAATACCGAACCCGGTGATATGTTTGTACACCGCAACATCGCCAACCTGGTGGTACATACCGACCTCAATTTGCTAAGCGTTTTGCAATATGCAGTTGAAGTGTTAGAAGTAAAGCACATCATCGTCTGTGGACACTACGGTTGTGGTGGTGTAAAAGCGTCTATGGGTCAGCAACACCTTGGACTCATTAACAAATGGCTGCGTAACATCAAAGACGTTTACCGCACGCACCGTCAGGAATTAGATCATATCGAAGATGAAAAAGAACGTGTAGACCGTTTGTGTGAATTGAACGTCATCGAACAAGTCCACCATTTGGCGGAAACCTCCATCATCCAAAAATCTTGGAGAAGCCACCAAAGACCTATGCTTCACGGCTGGATTTTTGGTCTGGACAACGGGATTATCAAGCAATTAACCTTAATTGAGCCGAATTCTGAGCTCGATCCTTTGTATACATTCAAATTTGAGTGAAATTAGGGGCTCGAAAAGTAGCCATGGAAATTTCAATTCAATTCAACGTCAGCGACAAATTATTTCTTCGCGACCCTCTTGAAACCGAATTAGGCAAACGCATCGTTGCGCACAGCATTGTGATGATTGAACGGATGGGTTTTGAAGAATTCACATTTAAAAAACTCGCCACCGAAATCAGTTCCACCGAGGCTTCGGTTTACCGTTATTTTGAGAACAAACATGCTTTATTGGTTTACCTTTTAAACTGGTATTGGGCTTGGTTGGAATACCGTATTGAATTTGCCTTAAACAACATTACAGTTCCGAAAGAACGTTTGGAAAAAGTCTTGTTTGAAATTGCTGAATCGGACAAGGAAGATCTTACCGTTGTTCACGTGGATGAACCGAAACTATACAATATTGTAATCCGCGAATCTGCCAAAGCCTTTCTCACGCACAAGGTTGACCGCGAAAACAAAGACGGTTTCTTCCGCAATTACAAATCCTTATGCGAAAAAATCGGTGACGTGATTTTGGAAGTGAATCCGAAATATAAATTCTCCAGAACCCTTGCCAGTACGCTGTTGGAGTCGGCTCACCAGCAATTGTTTTACTCCCAGCATCTGCCTAGGTTGAGCGACATTGGTGAAGGAAAAAAACAATCCGTTACCGATTGGCTTCTTCACTTGTGTGATTGCACCCTTAACCACTGATTTTCCTTTTAGGATATCGTATATTTGTAGCATGTCGGCATACCGCAAATTCGCCCGGGAAGTATTTTCCATAGAAGCAAAAGCCATTAGCGACCTCTCCGAAAAATTGGATGAGCGTTTTGATCAAGCTGTAGAAAGCATCCTCAAAAGCAAGGGCAGAACCGTGATTTCAGGGGTTGGAAAATCCGGACTTATCGGAAGGAAAATTGCAGCTACCCTCGCCAGCACCGGAACACCCTCCATGTTCATGCATCCGGTTGAGGCCTTTCATGGCGATTTGGGCATGGTTAAAAAAGAAGATGTTTTTGTTGCCATTTCTTATTCGGGCGAAACCGAAGAATTGCTCAAACTGATTCCTTTCATCAAAAAAAACAAAATCAAACTCATCGGAATCAGCGGAAATGCAAAAAGCACTTTGGCTAAACATTCCGATTTTCATTTATTGGTAAGCGTATACAAAGAAGCTTGTCCACTCGAACTTGCACCAACTTCTTCCACCACCGCAACCTTAGCCATGGGCGATGCTTTGGCGGTTGCACTAATGAAAGCACGCGGATTCAAAGCTGAGGATTTTGCACAATTTCATCCCGGCGGAAGTTTGGGAAGAAAATTACTCACCACTGTTGAGCATGTGATGTATAAAGAGAAATTGCCAACCTTGGGAGGAAATGAATCCATGAATAAGGTCATTGCCACCATGACCAAAGGAAGATTGGGATTGGCCGTGGTTACCGAAAAAAACACCATCAAGGGAATCATTACGGATGGCGATTTGCGAAGAGCAATGGACAAACACCGTCAGGATTTTTTTGACATGAAAGCTAAAGACATCATGACCGCTTCACCGCGAATGATTCCAAAAGACATGATGTTAGCGGAAGCCGAGGAAATGATGAGCAAACTAAAAATCACTTCGCTCCTCGTTGCAGAAGGAAAAAAATTAAAAGGCATTGTTCAACTTTATTCCATTACCCATGACTGATTTGTACAAACAACTTTGCGCTGGACCATTTTTAATTTCCGGTCCATGCGTGATTGAAAACGAAAGTATGGTGATGGACCTTGCTGAACAACTTGCACGCATTGCATCCGATTTAAAACTGACTTACATTTTCAAAGCATCATTCGACAAAGCCAACCGTACAAGCGTAGATGCTTACCGCGGACATGGTTTGGAAGAAGGTCTGCGCATTTTACAACGAGTACGTGATGAATTCAAATTACCTGTCACTACCGATATTCACGAGAGTTATCAGGCCGCAATTGTAGCCGAACATGTAGATATTTTACAAATCCCGGCATTCTTGTGCCGACAAACCGACCTATTGATCGAAGCCGGAAAAACAGGAAGAATTGTCAACGTAAAAAAAGCGCAATTCCTCTCCGGTGCAGACATGCAATTCCCGGTGAACAAAATCAAATCGACCGGCAACGAACAAATTCTGCTTACCGAACGCGGAACCATGTTTGGATACAACAATCTGGTAGTAGATTTCAGGAATTTGTACGATATGAAACAATTCGGTTATCCGGTGGTGATGGACGTTACACACTCCACGCAAAAACCCGGTGGTGCCGGAGGAAAAAGCGGAGGGAATCGTGAATACGCGCCTCTACTCACCGCAGCTGCAGCGGCCGTTGGAGCTAATGGATTTTTCTTTGAAGTACACCGCAACCCCGATCAGGCCATGTCGGATGGTCCGAACATGATTGCTTTGGATCAGTTTCAATCCTTATTGGAGAATCACCTGCTTCCCTTCCTGCGCAAATAATCCTGAACCATTTCTTCGGCGACTTGTTACTCTTGCATGACAACGCTGAAGTTCGAACAGGAATTACCCATTTCTCTTGAAGAGGCCTGGATGTTTTTTTCATCTCCCAAAAACCTCAACCTGATAACGCCTCCAAAAATGGATTTCAAAATCTTATCGGAGGTTTCGGAAAACATGTACGCCGGAATGTTTATTCGCTACACGGTAAAACCAATGATGAATATTCCCATGCATTGGGTAACTGAAATCACACACGTAAAACATCATGAGTTTTTCGTCGACGAACAACGTATCGGTCCATATAAAATCTGGCACCATGAGCATCATTTTAAGGCTACGGAGAAAGGTGTATTGATGACGGATTTACTTAACTACGAACCTCCTTATGGTCCAATAGGAAAAATGCTAAATAGCGTTTGGATTAGAAAACAAGTGCAACAAATTTTCGACTACCGCTATAAAAAATTACAAGAACTGTTTCCAAAAAAGGACTAATCAAAAATTCCATTCCAGTTCCATATCCCAATTGGAACGCACAGTTATGGCCTGTTCCATGAGTATTACCTCCTCCGGTTGTATTCGCTGCATGAGGTTTCCGGTGGTCCAGCGCAAATCGCCGTTGCGATCATTGTAACACCGCAATTTATAGGTACCTGGTTCAAGCATCGGGAAATCCAATACCGGAGCCGATGATGAAAATCCTGCAACAATTTTTCCTTTGTCGTTGACCAATTCGTACCGTGTATTTGAAAAAGGAACTTTTTTAAGGTTCACTTTTAAGGTACCATAATACTCTTGTTTAAAAACCCGAAACGATAAGGTGTCTCCTTTGTTTGCACTACCATTGGCACCAATTAGGGCTCCGGGAGCAATAACGATGCTGAAATTTTCTTTTGCTGCTTTAGAGAAAGAAAAATGTACTTGAAGTTCTTTTGCACGAAGCACTTCAAATCGCGCGTCTTTCATGACTACAGAATCTCGATACAAGCTTAGACCATTTACATTGGAAATGGAAAAAGCATCGGAGAAACGAAAAGTTAAATCATCTTTTCTGGACATTTGTTCGCCGTAGTTTTTATACGCTTTTAGTCCGAAAAGCATTCCGTTTTCATACTTCTTTTTGTCGCGGGTAAAACGAATGGTGTCACGGAAAATTTTTCCATGAATATCATCCAGTTCAAGGAAAACGACATCTGTATTTTCGTTCTTAAGCCAGATCTCCAACGTATCTCCATGTGGGTATTGAACATACTCCTGATCCGAAATGGAAGGAAAGGAAATACGCACCTTGCTCTTTATTTCTTTGTTGAATTGCAAAAACAATTTTCCCGGCTCCGTAAAATCTTTTTTAAGCAATTGGTATTTGTATTGTTGCTCATTAAATAAACTGAGCTGAATACCACCCGCAGATTTTCCGTTGCTCAAATCAACCATGGAATCTAAGAATGCAATTTCATCGGAGGAAGGATCGTATTTGTAATTGCCATTTTTATCCAGCAATGCATACATCGCATATTTTCCTGCAGCAACATTGCGCAATTGAAAAGCACCTGATTCGTTGGTCATGGCCAAATAATACGGACGCTGTTTAAACACCACCGAATCGCCCGTTTGGCGGTACAATCCGACCATCACACCTTTTTCGGGTGTTTGCATAAATGCATCGGTAACCTTTCCAATAACAGACAAAGAATCGATAACTGCACCGGTAGAAAACACATAACTCAAATCGTTCGCCGGATTGCCTTCGTGCATGTCGGTAATGGCATTTCCAAAAAAGATGGTGTAGGTGGTATTGGGTGTGAGACTGTCGGGCAAATGGATAAACAAATCTTTTCCCTTCAACACAAACTCAGGAAAGCTTGGCATTTCGGGAGAAATCAAAATGTTCTGACGGGGATTGGTCAGTTTCACATACTCATCAAAACGAAGGTGAATGGTTCTTGAATTAAAATTCACACTTCCATTCTGCGGAAAACATTTTTCTTGCACCAAAGCAGGCGGAACACGATCTTTCTCTCCTCCCGTTGGCACGGCCATTTGAGCACAGGACCAGATGACAAGTGGTATCAGAAAAAAGAAGTATGTACGTAAATTCAAAAACAAAGCGTACCGATATGAGCCGTTATTTTTTCAAGACCAATTTTATCTTCTTCATCAAAATCATTCAAGCGATCGCTATCAACATCCAGAACCATAATGACCTCGCCTTTATTATTAAATATAGGAACAACTATCTCCGAACGTGATAAACTGCTGCAGGCAATATGTCCGGGAAAAGCATCTACATCGGGAACAAGGATGGTTTCCTTTTTTTTCCATGCTGTTCCGCACACTCCCTTTCCTTTTGCAATTCGTGTACATGCAATACTTCCTTGAAACGGACCAAGCACAAGTTCATTGTCTTTGACCAAATAAAACCCAACCCAAAAAAAACCGAATGTTGATCGCAATGCAGCACAGCAATTGGCAAGGTTGGCAATTAAATCCGGCTCACCGGTGGTCAATCCCACCAATTGCGGATACAAATCGGAATAGCGTTGTGCTTTGGATGTAGAGGTATCGATGTGCAAGTCTTCTGCCATGACGGCAAATGTCGGAAATATTCGGACTTAACGGTAAGGCCCGAACTTGATGTATGCACTTACACAAGGACCACTGAGGGAAAACGTTTCAACGCCTAACAAACGCGGTGCACCGGCCTGTCGCCAACTGGCCCCAATGCCCAATCCCAAAAAACCGAGTGCTCTGGTGTGAACAGAAATTCCGGGCTCGACCAAAAACATTCCGCTTGCAGAAGTACCTCCCGGAACCGTTGATCCTGTTACCGTTCCTGCACCATAGCCCAAATGAAGAATTGGATTGATGTAGAGGTTTTTGTCAGGAATCTGATGGTTGTACTCCAGGTAAAGTGTAGAATAAAACAAGCCGACGTCTTTGCGCTGACTCAAAAAGAATCCATCATTCACAGTGGTATATGCTCCGTTAAAAGACATTCCCAATGTAAATTTCTGATTGATGTACCAACCACCGCGTAAACCATGGATATAGGCGGGTTCTCCTGCAATCCAGGTATGACGGACTTCATAACCTCCTTCTTCCCAACTGGCAACGATTCCTACAAAAGCATCGATGGCATAAAACAACTGTGCCTTCACTCCGCTGAGCGATAAAGAAAAAAGGAAAGCAAGCAGCAGCTTTTTCATAAGACCAATTTACAAATCCCTTTAAACAATCACAATCCTGTTTTCCTTAATAAGTTAACGGTTCTGTGGGAAAGTTTTCCTGTCGCAAGCAGGGCTTCTTCTTATTTTAGACATCTCAAAAAATCTGTTTATGTCGACTCCTTCCAACCAAGATAAAACCTTGTATTTGCTCGATGCCTTTGCATTGATCTTCAGAGGGTATTTTGCTCTTGCCGCAAATTCCAAATTCAACCCCATCAATTCGAAAGGAGTGGACACTACGGCTGTTTTGGGCTTTACGAATACCTTGGTGGAATTGCTCAACAAACAAAAACCTTCGCACATCGCAGTTGTATTTGATACGGCAGCACCAACGGTTCGTCATGAAGAATTTTCAGACTACAAAGCTCACCGCGATGAAACTCCTGAAGCGATTGTGGTAGGTGTTCCCTACATCAAAGAAATCATTCGCGCTTTTAAAATTCCTGTCATTGAAACCGATGGTTATGAAGCGGATGATGTCATTGGCACCTTGGCAAAAAAAGCGGAACAACATGGATTCAAAACCTTCATGATGACACCGGATAAAGATTTTGGTCAGTTGGTGAATGAAAATATTTTGATCTACCGTCCGGGTCGTTTTGGCAACGAGGCTGAAGTGCTTGGTGCAAAAGAAGTATGTGAAAAATTCGATATCGAACGCACGGAACAAGTCATTGATATTTTAGGATTAATGGGTGATGCGGTTGACAATATTCCAGGCATTCCGGGTGTTGGTCCGAAAACGGCTTCACAACTCATCAAACAATATGGTTCGCTCGAAAATGTGCTTGATCATGCGCATGAACTGAAAGGAAAAATGAAGGAAAAAGTGGAACAGCATAAAGAACAAGCTTTGCTTTCCAAACGACTTGCCACCATCATTACCGAAGCTCCTGTTGAATTCGATGAGGTTGCGCTTCGTTTGGAAGAACCCGATAAAGAAAAAGTGCTAGGATTGTTCAGCGAACTGGAATTCCGCACACTTGCAAAACGTGTACTTGGAACTGAAATCAAAAAACCAGTGCAAGAAGGTGACCAAATCGATCTTTTTGGCGGAGGATCATCTGCAGATGTGGAGGAAACTCAGGAAGGTGAAGTAAAACCACTTTTAACACTCAACGACATTAAACACGATTACCGCATTTGCACCGGAAAAGAAGATCGTTTAAAGCTCATCCAGTCCTTAGCAGCAGCGCGCGAATTTTGTTTCGATACGGAGACTACCGATTTGGAAACCTTAGATGCAGAGCTCGTTGGAATGTCCTTCTCGCTGCATAAACACGAGGGATGGTATGTACCTGTGCCTACCGATCAGCATGAAGCAAAACAACTGTTGGAAGAATTCCGTTCGGTATTTGAAAATCCGGAAATCCGAAAAATTGGTCAGAACATCAAATACGATTTTCGCATTTTATTGAATTACGGCATCGAAATCAAAGGTGAATTGTTTGATACGATGCTTGCACATTATGTGCTCGAATCGGATCAGAAACACAACATGGATATTTTGGCAGAAAACTATTTAGGTTATGCACCGGTATCCATCGAAACCTTGATCGGAAAAAAAGGTAAAGACCAGGGAAGCATGCGCGATGTCCCGGTAGAACAGATCAGTGAATACGCAGTTGAAGATGCGGATGTGACTTTGCAACTCAAAAATATTTTTGAGCCTGAATTGAAAAAAATAAACGGAGATCATATTTTCAGAGGAGTTGAATGTCCGCTAATTCCCGTGCTTGCACACATGGAGCAAGAGGGCGTTCGTTTGGATATTCCATTTTTAAAAGCGTATTCGGAAGAATTGGAAAAAGAAATTCAATTGCTTGAAAAAGCTATTCTCGCAGATGCCGGAACACCGTTTAACATTGATTCGCCAAGACAGCTTGGACAAATTCTTTTTGAAGTTTTAAAAATTGACGACAAAGCCAAAAAAACAAAAACCGGTCAGTACGCTACCTCCGAAGACATTTTACAAAAGTTGATGGACAAACATCCCATCATCGAAAAAATTCTGGAGTTCCGGGAAATTCGCAAACTTAAATCCACTTATGTAGATTCACTTCCTGAGATGGTTCATCCAAAAACAGGAAGAGTGCACACTTCCTTTATGCAAGCAGTTGCGGCAACCGGTCGACTCTCATCCACCAATCCGAACTTGCAGAATATTCCAATCCGTACCGAACGCGGAAAAGAAATTCGCAAAGCCTTTATTCCGCGCAACGAAAACTTCACCTTACTCTCAGCCGACTACTCCCAAGTGGAGCTTCGTATTATCGCAGCGTTAAGCGGAGATGAAAACATGATTGAAGCATTCCGCAACAAGCACGATATTCACGCTGCAACCGCTTCGAAAGTATTTGGTGTTCCTATGGAGGAAGTCACCAAAGACATGCGCTCCCGAGCCAAGGCGGTAAACTTTGGAATTATTTACGGGCAAAGCGCATTCGGGCTTTCACAAAACTTGGGCATACCACAAAAAGAAGCCAAAGAAATCATCGACCAATATTTTGCGCAATACCCTGCCATTCGCAAATACATGGACGACAACATCAAAAAAGCGCACGAAAAAGGTTTTGTGGAAACCATCATGGGTCGTCGACGCGCCTTACCCGACATTCACTCCGGAAACGCCACCGTTCGCGGCTTTGCTGAACGAAATGCTATCAATGCTCCCATTCAGGGAAGTGCTGCAGACATCATCAAAATTGCCATGATCAACATTCACGAAGAAATCCGTAAACACGGTTTACAATCGCGCATGGTACTTCAGGTGCATGATGAATTGGTTTTTGATGCCCATACATCGGAGTTGGAACAACTGAAATCCATCATTAAAGAGCGCATGGAACACGCTGTAGAACTGACAGTTCCGCTTGATGTGGAAATGGATACAGGCAACAATTGGCTTGAGGCCCACTAATCTGAACTGAGGGACCGGCCGTCGTTTTTTTTTGTCGCCAGAACCGTTATATTTGGTAACCAAACTTTACTTAATGAAAAAGTCTCTACTCTACGTGGCACTTGGATTTTCCGCAATGACAATTGTTTCCTGCGGAGGCGGTGAAAATGAATCGGACGCCAGCAAGGTGGACAGTGCAGCCATTGCCGGTGATACCATCGACGACACAAAATCTAAAATTGAAGAAGCGCAAAAAGTTTATTACAGCATTCCTTCAACATCCGAAATGGCAGAACTGCTGCAGGATGCAGGTGCAGGTTTTGATTCCAAAATACTTAGCGACATCAACAATTGGGACAAATACACCACTTCGCGAACACAAGCTTTAAACCTTGGTATTTATGGTGCCGACCTCAATTATTGCACCATTTACGAACGCAACAACGATGTGATTTTCTACATGGAATGCAATCACAAGCTTGCGGAAAAACTTGGAATTGAAAATGCCATCAGCGAAGAAACTCAACTCCGCGCTGAAGAAAACATCGACAACCGCGATTCGATGATGGTCATTATTTCCGACATGTTCTATGAACTCGAATCCTACCTCGCCGAAAACGACAAAGACGATATTTCTGCCTTGGTTATTGGCGGTGGATGGATTGAAGGATTGTACCTCGCTACACAAACCGTAAATGAGAAGAAACCCAACAAAGACATTTTGAACCGCATTGCAGAACAAAAAATGTCGCTGAACAATCTTATCGAATTCATCCGTCAGTATGAATCGAATGAAGATGTAAAGCTCCTGCTTGTAGACCTCGACAAAATCAACAAAATCTACGACGGTATTGTGGTAGAAAAACAAAGCACATCAGTAAGTGAAGAAAACGGAACAACTGTCATTGGCGGTCAAACCAAAGTTGAAATCACCTTGAATCAGTTTAAAGCATTAAAGAAAACCGTTAAAGAAATTCGCGATAGCTATACCAAATTTTAAATTTCATGAAAACCTATTTTTTTCACGCATTACTCGCATTGTTCTTTGTTTTCGGTCATGCCGAAGCCAATGCACAATGTAAATCTTACGCAAAACGATCTTGTAGGCCTTTGCTCACGCCGTTCATTCATAACGGAATGGTGAACAATGCTGTTTTGGTTCCGGGCGACAAAGCGGAAATGTTGCTTACTTTTTTCTCCGGACAAGAATACCGTCTGATGGTCTGTGCTATGCCGGTTTTGGGTAAAGTTTCTTTCCGTATTCTTGATTCAGACCGCAATCCGATTTACGATTCCAAAAAAGATGCCTCCAAAAACTATTTCGATTTTATAGTGGCTTCTACACAGCAATTGATTGTAGAAATCAGTGTTCCTGAAAACAAAACTGCAGTTGACATAGTACCTGAAGGTTGTGTAACCATCTTGGTAGGATTCAAAAAATAATTAGTCTCAATAAAAAAAAGGCCGACTGAACAGTCGGCCTTTTTTTGTTTAATTCTTTCGTAGAGATTGCAAAATTTCTGTCAGTAAGGCTTCATCTTCGGCTTTGTAATAATTACCGAAAGCATGAATTTGCACTTCGCCATAATTTCCGGTTAATCCTTCCATAAAATAAACTCCATTGCAATTGTAAATGCTCCATTCTACATCAAGACCATCCACTATACCTTTCTTTTTTGCGGTTTTACAATCCGGAGAATCCGGTCCGAAAGGCGCAGGAAAGGTTCCTACCATAATTCCTCCATTCACTTTGGTATGATCGGAAGTGTCGGCAGGGGCGAAATAATAAAGTAAAAAATCCTCTCCCCCATTACTGATCAACTGGTAATCGGATGGAATTTTGAGAAAATAGCTGGAAGACCCCAATTGACGTTCTTCCAATCCGGCAGAACATGAAACCATCAATAGGGCAGCAATTGAAAGCAATAAGAAACGCATGGTGCAGGTATTTGAGGCAAAAATAATCTTTCCCAAACAACTTTACAGTCAACGCAATTTTCTTCCTTCAATTTCTTCCATTCTACCGATCATTTCCGGTGTCAGCAAAAACTTTTCGTTTCGCGAATAGTCGAAAAGCACGATAACATCATTGCCTATGGCACATAAATCTCCGTCGGAATTATAAATATGATGATGAACGCCAAAACTTGAATTTTTGACAAACTCTATGCGCGCTCCAATGCGTATATTCCCGGGATAACACAAAGGTTTTCGGAACTGACAGGATGTTGAGGCCAATGCAGGACCAACACCCGATTCACGAAACAAGGTATTAACGCCTGATTTTTCCCAATAATTTACCCGAGAAGCTTGCAGGTATTTCATATACATCACATTGTTCACGTGACCGAATAAATCAAGCTCACTCCAGTCAATACGGATTTCAAGCTGCAGCGGAAAATGTTCAAGTTTATAATCCATGTGTATTCATCTTTGTGCAATTCAATTCACAAGAATTTAAATTTCTTTCTCAAATAGTAATAATGCTTCGGGATCATTGGGCAAACGAACTGTTCCAACTTGCTGCATTCCCAAATGTTTCAAAACAGCAATAGATGCCAAATTCCAGGGAAGTGTTATGCCTTGCACTTTGTTCATCATTTTACGTCGAATAGCATCTTCCATCACTGCCATGGCTGCTTCCTTGGCGAATCCCTTTCCATAAAACTCCGGAAGCAATGCAAAACCAATATCCGCATGCTCAAGACCATCGCGTCGAATCAATCCGCAAACACCAATAGGAATGCCGGATTCCCGCAACACGATTTTTAAAGTACCTAAACCTTTGTCGCGGTACATCTTATGAATTTTTGTCTCAATGTATTCTATTGCTTGCGCTTCGGTTTTCACTCCACGATCACCAATGTTTTGCAGCCAGCCTTCTGAATTTAGCAAGGCCAAAATAAAATCTACATCATTGGTGGATACCGGATGCATTGCCAAACGCGGAGTGTAAATGCTATTGATCACCTGTCCTTTGGTTGAATTTTACCATAGCGCTCATGAAAAGCTTTCCATTGCTCTATTGGAATCTGCCTGGAAATTTTCTTTGGTGATGCGGGAAATTTTTGAAGGCCAAATTTCGGACGAATTGGTCTGGGAGAAAAACCTCCACCGCAATTCGGACAAACATTGTCTAATAAATCGTTGACACAGTTGCAACAAAATGTGCATTCATACGAACAAATCATGGCATCTTCTGCATTTGGAGGAAGAGCCTTTTCGCAATGTTCACACGTTGGTCTTAATTCAAGCATGCTAATTCACTTTAATGCTTTCGATAAAAAGTTTTTGCTCCTTAAGAAAAAAAGGATTGTCGGTAGGATTAATACCAACCACGACAAGATTATAACCTGCCTTCTTCCTCACTTCAATAGTGTAGTCAAAAGTTTCTTCTTCGAAATTGACTTTTCCTGCTGTTTTCAAAACAGACCAAACCGCATCGCTTGAAACACTATTTGATTCTGCGTGAAAGGATCGATAACCCAGATGTCGCAAGGAAATGGTGGTATAGCGGTACATTTCTTCCACCGAAAGTGAATCGTGGTAATTGTTCCAAAACAACTGAATGGTTGAACTCACATCGGTTCCGGTTTGACCATAAGGCGTAAACAAACACATGTGGTCTTGGCGACCGGCATATTTGAATACACCTCGTTTGAGGTCGTAGGAAATTCGACTTACTTCAGCAAACAATTGTTCCTGGGTAAACGAAGTAAACCGAATGGAAAATATAATGCTTCTGATTTTTTTCGTCAAGTTTTTGTCTGCAAATGGAAAACGTGCCGACAATACTGTTGATTGCTTTTCATCACCAAAAACCAAACGCATTGCTCCCACCTGAGCATCAACATCGGTGAAATAAGCAAATCGAGCTTTAAAGTTTCCGAAAGTTGTATCGAAAATTTCATGGCAAGGCGATGCGTTTTTATTCAGGTTGTCTTTCGTTAGGATTTCAAATTGTCGTGCAATGGAAACTCCATCGAAAAGAATGACGGATAAATAATCTCTTGTTCCCCAATGCACAAAAAAAGAATCGGGATGAATCTTAAATTTTTTGCTTGGCAAATCCAACTCCACATTGGTTCCCGGGATGCGTTTGAATGTTGCATTTGCCTGAAGACTGCAAGTGAAAAGGACAAAAAACAAAACTAAGCAACGAAAAACGGACATGGGGATACAGTCTTTTCACAAACATAATCCTTTGCCGTTGATTATGCATTTATTTTTGTGAATTGACTGCTTTCCAGGCTTGAAGGATATGTCGCTCCTGATGTAAAAT
>JBIKKU010000233.1:0-5229 GCA_044360245.1 Flavobacteriales bacterium
CACTCCCGGAAGATCAGGAATTGTGCTTTGTTCCTGAAAAATTTCGGGTTCGACTTTAAAAATTCGTTCGAGGTGTTGCAGAAATTGTTCGGCAGAATTATTTAGATGTTCCATGTTTCTTTTTGGCATTCAATTTTACAAAAGCAATCAATGCTTCGGGCAATCCCTTTTGAAGCGGAAGATTGGGTTTATCGTAGCTCGACATGTTCTCGAGGTATTCCCCTTCAATGGTTTTTAATACATGATTCATGTTTGGAAAAAAATGGTAAACAGCATCCGGGTATGCAGCTTTCAATGCATCAGCGTCGGCAGTTTTTACCTGCAAATCCTTTCCACCTTGCACAATGCAAACCGGAATCTTTAGTTTTTTCAAGGATTCCGCAGGATCGATGGCAAACAAAGAAATAAGGTAAGGTTGCACACTTTTACGAAACAATGGAGCCAATTCACCGGGAACATCGTTTACGGTTTTTCCTTTTGCGAGCGAATCGAGAATGGCATAAGAAGGTTTTTTGATGTTGTCGGGTTGAAATGCCAATTGTTCACGGATCAACACATCTGCCTTTCTACCCGGACCGGCAAGTGAAACAAAAGCATCGGCTTCCTGCGCAACGATAGCACCGATCATAGAACCTTCGCTGTGTCCCATCACCGTGAAATGAAAAAATCGTTTGTCCTTTTTTAAAAAATCCAACCAGCTTTTCGCATCATCCACCATATCCTGAAATCGCATATCCTCTTCTTTCACCGGAACATTGGCACTCTCCGCAACACCACGCTTATCATAACGCAACGAAGCAATTCCTTTTGCACCTAAGGTAGCCGCAATCATTTGCAGTGAGTTATTCTGCATGGAAATGTTGTTGCCGTTACGATCGGTAGGTCCGGAACCTGCAATCAGCAAAACCACCGGAAATTTTTCTCCCTTCACCGGCACACGCAAAGAACCAAAAAGTTTTCCTCCCGATATGGCCACTTCAACAGTAGACTCCTTGCTAGGTGGCACTTTCGACCAACCCATGCTTCTCGAGCCAAATACCAAAATGCAGAAAAACAGGATTTTATACATGAGCCTTTTTTTTCAAAGTTAAGCAAAGAAAAACTCAGCGTACAATCGCGGTGCCTGAGGTTCTCGAAGGCCCGCTCTCGCTTTACTGCGTAAAGGGGAAAAAGGGAATTAGGGGAAGAGGGGATTAGGTTAATAGGTATTAGGGAATTCGTGCCCAATCGCGGTGCCTGAGGCTCTCGAAGGCACAAAGAACACTAAGTCACACCAAGAAAACTTAAAAAGCACTCGCAGAAAAAATCTTACAGCAAACTCAAACCCTGCACCTCCCTCTCCTTCGGAGAGGGCCGGGGAGAGGTCCAAGAAATTAGAATTCTTGAACACACCCAATCGGATTCACGCATCCCATTTCAATCACCCTATCATACTTCTTATTTCTTACTTCCATCATCTCTTTCCTTCTATAGCCTATAACTTATTTCCATATCGCATATCCTTTTGTCTTCCTGTCTCCTGTCTTAAGTCTCTCGGTCTTATTCCCCTTCTATAGCCTATAACTTATATCCATATCGCATATCCTTTTGTCTTCCCGTCTCTAGTCTTTTGTCTCCCGTCTTAAGTCTCTCTGTCTTATTCCCCTTCTATGGCATATAACTTATATCCATATCGCATATCCTTTTGTCTTCCTGTCTCTAGTCTTTTGTCTCCTGTCTTAAGTCTCTCTGTCTTATTCCCCTTCTATGGCCTATAACTTATATCCATATCGCATATCCTTTTGTCTTCCAGTCACAAGTCTCCCGGTCTTTTGTCCTTCTTTTCCATATAACTTATGGCATATAATCCTTTGGCATATATCAAAGGGCTTATAAATTATCCTGTATTTTTGCACCATGTCCTCTTTCGTCGTTCCCGATCATTTGCGCAGCGGTTTATTTGGCTGGTCATGGAATAAAAAACTATGGCCGGGACGATACGACATTACTTCATTTCCTGCAAAAAAAACGCTGTTGGCCTTAAGCGACGCTATCATGGAAGAGCCTGTGGCAAAGCATTTCTTGGCGCGCGGACGATTTTTCATTGAACATGGAGTGTACGAAAAAGCATTGGCCGATTACAACCAAGTGGTGCATGAGAAACCAAGCTTAACCGAAGCACTTTCGGAACGCGCCGATTTGCACATGATGCTTCACCACGACGAACTTTGTTTGCACGATTTAACAGAACTCCGGAAACGCAAGCCGAATGAGGCTTTGATCGATTTAAAATTAGCCTACGTGCACCTGTTGCTTGGGAATTTTTATGATGCGCAATTCTATTTACAACTCTACGAAAGCAAAGTCATTGCCGATCCCAACGCGAAGCTCATCGGAAAATATTTGCTCAATTTTAAGCGACGCATGCACCTCGAAATAGGTGTGGCTGAGCTTAAACTTAAAGCAGAATATTCCGAAGAAAACCTTCTGAAACGTGCACAAGTAAAAGAAAAGGCATTCGATCTTGTTGGTGCGGCAGAGGATTTTCTTATGTTGTACTTGCTCTTCGAACGCGAAGCCTACCGCGAAGCAGGAAATAGAGTAAAAATGAAAATCCTCGAACTGAAGAAATAAAAAAAGACCGATTCATTTGAACCGGTCTTTTTGTTTTTACATCACCAAGGCAATTTCTTCTTCCTGTTTGATAGGTCGACGGAAAACAATTTTTCGGTCGATAGCATCCATTACAACAATTTCGGATACGCTGACTTTATTCGCCAGTAAGGCTTTGGAGAGTTCGTTCAGGACTTGTTTCTGAAGCACACGTTTTACAGGACGAGCACCGAATTGTGGATCGAAACCTTCTTCGCAAAGTAAATTCTCAGCCTCTTCGGTAATGTGCATGCGGATATCTTTCAACTTCAATGCTTCTGCGAGGTGCTGCAAATGAATGCGCACAATGCCACGGATTTCTTTTCGGTTGAGAGGTTTAAACATGATCACTTCATCAATGCGGTTGAGGAATTCAGGACGCATCGATTTTTTGAGCAAGTCAAAAACTTCTGCTTTGGTTTTTTCAGCAACCTCTTCAGGATCTTTTTTTCCCATCTCTTCAAAATTTTCCTGAATGATGTGCGAACCGATGTTTGAAGTCATGATGATGATGGTGTTTTTAAAATTCACCACACGCCCTTTGTTGTCTGTCAATCGACCGTCGTCTAATACTTGAAGGAGGATATTGAATACATCGGGATGTGCTTTTTCAATCTCATCCAACAGTACCACAGAGTAGGGTTTGCGACGAACAGCTTCCGTGAGTTGTCCACCTTCATCGTATCCCACATATCCCGGAGGCGCACCTACCAAGCGCGAAACACTATGGCGTTCCTGGTATTCACTCATGTCGATTCGGGTCATGCTGTTTTCATCGTTGAATAAAAACTCGCTGAGCGCTTTGGCCAATTCGGTTTTACCAACACCGGTAGTTCCTAAAAAAATGAATGAACCGATTGGCTTTTTGGAATCCTGTAATCCCGCACGTGAGCGACGCACCGCATTGGCAACTGCAACGATGGCTTCTTCCTGACCAACTAAGCGTTTGTGCAATTCATCTTCCAGACGCAGCAGTTTTTCTTTTTCGCTTTCGATCATTTTATTCACAGGAATGCCGGTCCATTTAGACACCACCTCGGCAATCTCTTCGGATGTAACTTCCTCTTTAATCATCTTTGATTTCAATTGCATTTCGGCCAATTGCTTTTTGAAATCTTCGAGTTTTTTCTCAGTCTCCTGCATGCGTCCGTACCGGATTTCAGCTACTTTTCCGTAATCGCCATTGCGCTCTGCCTGGTCGGCTTGTGTTTTCAGCGATTCAAGTTCCGTTTTCATGCTTTGGATTTGGTCCACCACATCTTTTTCGGCTTTCCACTTGGCGAGAAAATCGTTGCGTTGCTCGTTCAGGTTGGCCAATTCAATACCAAGATGTTCCAGTTTTTTTGTGTCGTTTTCGCGTTTGATGGCTTCGCGTTCAATTTCCAATTGCATGATGCGTCGGTCCAGTTCATCAAGTTCTTCGGGTTTGGAATTGATTTCCATGCGAAGTTTTGATGCAGCTTCATCAATCAGGTCAATGGCTTTATCGGGCAAAAAACGATCGGTGATGTAGCGTTGCGACAATTCAACTGCAGCAATAATTGCCTCGTCTTTGATGAGTACCTGATGGTGACTTTCGTATTTGTCTTTGATTCCACGCAAAATGGAAATGGCATCTTCTGCGCTAGGCTCATCAACCAACACCTTTTGGAATCGACGTTCCAGTGCTTTATCTTTTTCGAAATACTTTTGGTATTCGTTCAGTGTAGTTGCTCCGATGGCGCGCAATTCGCCGCGTGCTAGTGCAGGTTTTAAAATGTTGGCAGCATCCATGGCACCTTCGCCACCGCCGGCTCCAACCAGGGTGTGGATTTCATCAATGAACAACACAATTTCTCCTTCAGCAGAAATCACCTCCTTCACAACACTTTTTAAACGTTCTTCGAATTCGCCTTTGTATTTGGCACCGGCCACCAAAGCGCCCATATCGAGTGAATAAATCTGTTTCGATTTGAGATTTTCAGGAACGTCGCCATTCACAATACGATGCGCTAAACCTTCGGCAATGGCTGTTTTTCCCACACCGGGTTCGCCAATGAGAATGGGATTGTTTTTGGTTCTGCGGGTAAGGATTTGCAACACACGACGAATCTCGTCATCGCGTCCGATCACCGGATCGAGCTTTCCTTTTTGCGCCAGATCGTTTAGGTTTTTAGCGTATTTGCTCAAGGAATTGTAGGTCTCCTCTTGTGAAGCGCTGGTCACTTTTTCTCCCTTACGCAGTTCTTTGATAGCAGCCTTAAGATCCTTTTCATTGACGCCTGCATCTTTCAGCACCTGAGCAGTATTATCGCTCACCGAAAGAATCCCAAGAAGAAGATGTTCAATCGAAACATACTCGTCTCCCGATTCTTTTAATGAGGCATAAGCCTTGTTCACGACCTGATTTGCATTGCGTGAAAAATATTCTTGTCCGCCGCTTACCTTCGGATAACCAGCAATGATGCGGTCGAGCACTTGTTCAATCACTACCGCATTGGCATTGATTTTTTTGAGGATATAAGGCGTAACGTTTTCATCGACCTGAAAAATACCTTTCAGCAGATGTCCTGTTTCAATCTGCTGGTTTTGATTTTCCATGGCAATTTGCTGCGCCTG
>JBIKKU010000023.1:0-17956 GCA_044360245.1 Flavobacteriales bacterium
TCTGAACGCTTGATTATCCATTATCTTTGCCGGGCATGAAGAAAGGCGAGGAAATTGTTCGAATCGGAATCACAGGTCCTGAATCCTGCGGAAAATCTAGTCTTGCAGAAGCATTGGCAGAAGAACTCGACACACTCTGGGTTCCCGAATATGCACGAGAATATCTTGGAGCTTTGGATCGTCCTTATGAGGAAAGCGATCTTTTAAAAATAGCCAAAGGGCAACGCAATAACGAAGAATTGTTCGCACTCATGGCCAATCGCTTTTTGATTTGCGATACCGAAATGACAGTAATGCATATTTGGTCAGAACATAAATACGGACGCACGGATGCATATATTTTGGATGCATTTCAGCAGCAGGATTTTAATCTCTTGTTTTTATGCGATACGGATATTCCATGGGAATTTGATCCTTTGCGTGAACATCCTGAATTGCGTTCGTATTTTTTGGAGAAATACAAAAACACCTTGCATGCAGCAAGAAAACCTTTTGAATTGATTTCGGGTGATCACCAAACCCGCGTCAATACTTGCCTGCAAATCATCCGAAAAAAATTTCCTGAAAAATTCAACTGATTTTTTTGGTGATGTGAACAATTCGCGTTTACATTTGTCAACACAAAACACGGGGTGCCTTAATACTAAGGGCTGAGATCATACCCGTTTCCCGTCAGCTTTTCGGGAAGAACCTGATCAGGGTAATGCCTGCGGAGGTACAGCTAAAAGCACTGAACATAGTTGAATCGTTTCCTGTCTCAGGGAAATACCATTTAACGTGCATGAAAAAACTTTTTTTTCTGCTGTTGTTGTTGCCCTTGATGGTTTCAGCACAGCATCAGTTGTCGGGTAAAGTGATCGATCAAAACGGACAAGCACTTCCGGGTGTCACGGTCCGACTCACGCCCGGTTTTTTGATAAGCTCCACAGATGAAAAAGGTGAATACGCAATTGCTGCGGTTTCGGATGGTAGTTATGCAGTGCAATTTTCTTCGATGGGTTACGCCACTCAGGAAATACGCGTTAACATGCAAGGCGCTGATGTGAGTTTAAACGTAACCATGGAAGAAACATCTACCGAATTGGAAATGTATACCGTCAATGCTACACGAGCAAATGAATCATCCGGAGTTGCGCATACCAATATTTCCAAAGAGGAAATTTCCAAAAACAATGTAGGAATGGATTTGCCTTATTTGGTAGATCAAACACCTTCTGTAGTGGTGACATCCGATGCAGGTACCGGTATCGGATATACCGGGATCAGAATTCGCGGAACAGATCCCACGCGTGTGAATGTGAGTCTCAATGGAATTCCCATAAACGATGCTGAATCGCAAGGTGTATGGTGGGTCAATATGCCCGATTTTGCAAGCTCTACCGACAATATTCAAATTCAACGTGGCGTAGGAACTTCTACCAATGGAGCCGGTGCTTTTGGAGGTAGTATGAATTTGCAAACCAATGTGCTGCATGAAGAGCCTTATGGTGAATTGAACAATGCATTCGGATCTTTTCAAACCAGAAAACACACCTTAAAAGCAGGTACAGGATTAATCGATGGAAAATTCACTTTTGATTTACGATTGTCTCAAATTTCTTCCGATGGTTTTATCGATCGTGCAACTTCAAACTTGAAATCTTTTTACACTTCATCTGCATGGTATGGAGAAAAAACAAGTCTGCGTTTAAATATTTTTTCAGGAAAAGAAAAAACCTATCAGTCATGGAATGGTGTTCCCTCTGCTTTGCTGTTGGGCGATTCATCGGGTATTCAGGATTATATTTTTGGGAACGGATTGTATCCTGACCAAATTCAAAACCTTTACAATTCAGACCCGCGAACATTTAATTTATACACCTATGAAAACGAAACCGACAACTACCGTCAGGACCATTACCAATTGTTTTTGAATCATCAGTTTAATGCCAATTGGTTATGGAATGTTGCAGGATATTTTACACATGGCGAAGGTTATTATGAGCAATACAAACGCGATCAATCTTACGCCGAATATGGATTGAATGATTACATCATTGGTTTGGATACACTGACAAGTACAAGTCTGATTCGTCAACTTTGGTTGGATAACGATGTGTATGGATTTATTTCTTCTTTGCACTATAACAAAGGAAAATTGGAAAGTGTACTTGGTGGTGGTTGGAACAAATACGAAGGCCTCCATTTTGGAGAAGTGGTTTGGATGGAGAATGCATCCAATGCACCGGCAGGTTACCGCTGGTATGAAAACACAGGAACGAAGACCGATGGAAATGTGTATTGGAAATCAGTGTATCATTTCTCTGAAAAATTTTCGTCCTATGCAGATTTGCAATTGCGCAGCATACGTTATTCGTTTCTTGGCTTCGATCGCAACATGAATAATGTTACGCAAACAGTCGATTTTCTTTTTTTCAATCCAAAGGCGGGAATGAGTTTTAAGTTAGATGCGCGACAAAAAGTTTATGCATCTTTTGGTATTGGAAACAAAGAACCCAATCGAGATGATCTTACCAATTCAACACCCGATTCGCGTCCTTTGCACGAAACGCTTTTCGATTATGAAGCCGGTTATCGATATGCGAACACAAAAATTTCTGCGGGTGTAAATGCCTATTTCATGCAGTATAAAAACCAATTGGTGCTAACCGGAAAAATCAATGATGTCGGTGCGTACACACGTGTGAATATCGAAAACAGTTATCGGGCAGGTTTGGAGTTTGATTTCGCATGGAAAATCTCCAGAGTACTTCTCTGGCAGGCAAACGCCACCTTGTCGCAAAATAATATTTCAGACTATACTGAGTACATCGACAATTGGGATACTTGGGGACAAGACAGTATTTATTATGCCAAATCAGATCTTGCATTTTCTCCAAATGCAATTGCCGGTTCAGAATTTACCATTACTGCATGGGAGACCTATCGGAAAAATGAAAACGGAAAAGCAGAATTGCGTCATAAAGTTGATATCTCATGGATTTCCAAATACGTCGGAAAACAATTCATCGACAATACAGCCGATGCAACACGTACATTAAATGCCTATTGGGTGAACGACATTCGGCTTTCATATGTTTTTGTAAAAAAGAAATCTGCTGAGATTCGATTGAATGTGTTATTGCGCAATGTGCTGGATGAAAGCTATGAGTCGAATGCCTGGGTGTATCGCTATTATTATGCAGGTGCATATAGAAAACTGGATGGGTATTTTCCGCAGGCAGGAAGAAACGCTTTGATCGGATTGGATATCCGTTTTTGATTACCAGTTTTTGATTTCCTCGCTTATGGATTTAAACAATTCAGCTTTATCGCCTTTGTAAGCGAAAAATGATTTGGATAAAGCAAACCCTGCCAAGTTCATGTTTTTTAGATGTTTGTAATTGTCGAGTGTGATGTTTCCGGATGCGTAAACCGGACATTCGCAAGCGGCAATCATTTTACCGAGGTAATTCGGATTAATGTCAAACGAATTTTTTTGTAAATCCACTCTGGAAAAAAATGGATTTAAAAAAGCATAATGAAATTTCTTTTTATTGCATCCCATTGTTTCCACCTGATGAAAAGATCGGCTGATGAAAATCGAGGGCTTCCGCATTTTGTAATAGTTCAGTTTTAGAAACAATTTCAACGGACTATTACGGTGGTGTTTGGATAAGTGAATCCCCTTTAACTTGAATTTTAAAGCGAGCTTATGATGCGTATGAATGATTATGCGGTTGTGGTATTGCTCGGGAATGGCTTCAATGTATTCGGTGAGCTTTTCGGTTGAAAATTTTGGTTTGCGAACATGCAATGTTTTTAGTCCGGCACGAAACAATTCGATGATGACCGGTATTTCAGAGTGAAATTTTTCTTTACCTGTTATTACAATCAATTGCATAGACTTCGTTTCTTGAAGGCAGACAGCAGTGAAGGGTCGCTTTCAAGAACAGTTCCGATAACAACGATGTCTGCTCCTGCATCCCATGCAGTTTGCGCTTGTTCAGGCGTTCGTATTCCGCCACCAACAATTAGTGGAATGGAAATTTGTTCAGCCACAGATGCAATCATTTCTCCCGAAATGGTTTTTCCTGCTCCGCTTCCTCCATCCAAATAAATTAATTTCATTCCCAATTGTTCTCCTGCAAGAGCTGTGGTAGCAGCAATTTCAGGTTTTCCATAGGGAATGGGAAGTGTATGACTCATATACTGAGCCGTAGTAATGTTTCCGCTTTCTATGAGTAAGTATCCCGTGGAAAGAATTTCAAGTCCTGATTTTTTTAAGAGCGGTGCGGCTTTTACATGCTGACCAATCAGGTATTCCGGATTTCTTCCCGAGATTAGGCTGAGTAGTAAAATACCATCTGCTGAAGACGAAATTTGAGAATTGTCGCCCGGAAATATATACACCGGTTTTCCGGTGCGTTTGCGGATAGCTTGAAGTGTATCATCAATGTTTCCATCGGTAATGAGGCTTCCCCCAACCAGAAAGAAATCAACACCGGCGTCGGTTGCCAAATCAAATAAACCATCCAAAAAGGTGATTTTATCCGGATCAATCAACACTGCCAAAAGCTTCTCGCCAGTTTCCTTTTTACGCTTCAATTCGCTGTAAAACGCCATAAGAACAAAATTAGATGAATCAATACGCCAAATTTACGTAGATATACCGAGAGGCTATCGCGGAATTAACCGATTTTCAGGCTGTTCAAGCCGAAAAGACGAGGTAATGATCAAGGATTTGTCGAAAATGCAATGGCTCAGTGATGGTTTTTCCATTCAAGCGCACTTCCGCTAGTAACTCATGCGTTTCATGGTTGATGCTTAATACATTTTGGTTGGAGGCAAAAAAAGTGGTCTCTTCCCCGTATTTTTTAAAAAGTGCTTCCTTAGCAGACCAAATCAGCGTTAGCACATCCAAATCAGACGAACCAAATCGTTTTTGTTCATCCGGATTCATAAAGCGTTGAGCAATGCGAAGTATCCTCGGGTGAGGTAATTCCAAATCCAATCCTTGTTTCTCCAAAGAAACATATACTCCAACCATCTTTGGTGTATGGCTGATGGATAGGCAATGCTTGTCAATTTGCGGTTGACCGCTTTCCAAATACGAAATTTCAAATGGATAACCCATCGTTTTTAACAAATAGCGCACTGCCAGCCATTGCGTTCGACGGAGCGGGTCTTGAAAACTTTGACATTCAACAATCACATGATCAGGAAGTTGGGTTCTGAAAAACGCCTCATCTTCATCCAGGGCCCATAGAAACAGATTATCCCCCTTTTTGGGTATTATTTTTGCTAGAATACTCAAAACCTCGCTGTAAAAATACTTACTTTAGCAGGTTGAACAACGGTTTATTATGAAGAATTGTTTACGATATCTACTTGCCCTGGTGATGTTGATGAACTTTACCGGTCTTCGTGCGCAGAACTTGTATCCCATTACGGTGAACCATCAGGATGGATATATAGATCGCTCCGGAAAAGTTGTGGTTGAGCCTGCTTATGAGCGCGCGCACCCTTTTAAAGGTGGTTTTGGTCGCATTCAAAAAGGCGGAAAAACCGGCTTTGTTAATGCTTCCGGGAAATTGGTTGTTGAAGCCAAATACGACAAAGGAACGGATTTCAACGACGGTCTGGCTGCCGTAAGTTTAGGCGGTAAATGGATGTTTATCGATGGAACAGGTGCAGTGAAATTTGAAGTCAATTGTGCCAACGCTTTTCGTTTTTCCGATGGTCTTGCCAAAATTCAGGTAGGCGCTAAAATGGGATTTGTGGATAAAACCGGACGCATTGTTGTTGAACCAAAATTCGAATCAGCCTATGATTTTTCGGAAGGCCTCGCGCGTGTAAAACAAGCAGGCAAGTGGGGATTTATCGATAAATCCGGTAAAATGGTAATTCCTGCCAAATACGACATGGTACACGATTTCTCCGAAGGCATGGCCAATTTCCTTATTGGCGATGAAGGCACCGGAAAATGGGGTTTCATAGACAAAACAGGAAAAGTTATTCTCAACGCTACTTACGATAAAGCATTTCCATTCAATTCCGGAAGAGCGGTCATTCGTGTTGGTGATTTCAAAACAGGTAAATACGGTTACATCGACAAAACCGGAAAAATCGTAATCGCAGCCGAATTCGATGAAGCAAAAGATTTTCGTGAAGGAATGGCTTGTGTGGCTATGGGCACAGGAACCGATAAAAAATGGGGCTTTATTGACGTTACCGGTAAACTGGTGATTTCCCGTCAATTCGCTATTCCGGCCAACTTCGAAGGCGGTCTGGCCAAAACCCGTATAGGTGATTTCAAAACCGGAACAGAAGGTTATATCGACAAAACCGGAAAGTTTATCTGGCAGTCGAAAAAATAAGACCTGTTAAATGAACATAAAAAGGAGGACATTGTTCCTCCTTTTGTTTTTTCTGACCTCCATGTTTCTTACCTTTGCCCCTCAAATTATTTGTAACTAAAAACCTCATCAATTTTTATGAGTTCATCTGCTGCTAAATCCGTATTGCCTTTCAAAGTGAAAGACATCAATCTTGCCGATTGGGGACGTAAAGAAATTCGCCTCGCCGAAGCTGAAATGCCCGGTCTGATGTCACTTCGCAAGGAGTACGGTGCTTCTAAGCCTCTTAAAGGTGCCCGTATTGCCGGTTGCCTTCACATGACCATCCAAACAGCTGTTTTAATTGAAACGCTTGTTGAGCTTGGCGCTGAAGTAACCTGGTCTTCTTGTAATATTTTCTCAACCCAAGATCATGCCGCTGCTGCGATTGCTGCTGCCGGTATTCCGGTGTATGCTTGGAAAGGAATGAGCGAAGAAGAATTCGACTGGTGTATTGAGCAAACACTTTTTGCATTTAAAGATGGTCAGCCATTGAACATGATTCTCGACGATGGTGGTGACCTCACCAACATGGTTTTCGATCGTTATCCTGAGTTGGTGAAAGCCATCAAAGGACTCTCCGAAGAAACAACTACAGGAGTTCACCGTCTGTATGAGCGCATGAGAAAAGGTACTTTGCCTATTCCTGCCATCAACATCAATGACTCTGTTACCAAATCAAAATTCGATAACAAATACGGATGCCGCGAATCATTGGTTGATGCCATTCGCCGTGCTACCGACCTTATGCTCGCCGGTAAAGTTGCAGTAGTTGCAGGTTACGGAGATGTAGGAAAAGGTTCTGCGCAATCGCTCAGTTCACAAGGAGTTCGCGTTATCGTAACCGAAATCGATCCTATCTGTGCGCTTCAAGCTGCGATGGATGGATATCAGGTTTTGAAAATGGATAATGCCGTGAAAATTGCCGATATCATTGTTACTGCAACAGGAAACAAAAACATCGTGCAAGACCGTCATTTCAAAGCCATGAAGCACAATGCCATTGTTTGTAATATCGGTCACTTCGATAATGAAATCGATATGGCTTGGTTGAACAAAAATTATGGTGCTACCAAAGACACTATCAAACCACAAGTAGATAAATACACGGTTGATGGAAAAGACATCATTGTTTTGGCAGAAGGCCGTTTGGTAAACCTTGGTTGTGCTACCGGTCATCCTTCTTTTGTAATGTCCAACTCATTCACCAACCAAACGCTTGCGCAGCTTGAGTTGTGGAATCATGCAGACCGTTACGAAAACAAAGTGTACACCTTGCCTAAGCACCTCGACGAAAAAGTTGCGGCTCTTCACTTGGAAAAAATCGGCGTAGAGCTTGAAGTGCTCACTGTTGACCAAGCTGAATACATCGGTGTTAAAGTGGAAGGTCCGTTCAAAAACGATATGTACCGCTATTAATCGATTCCCTAATAAAGAAGAAAGGCGCCAATTGGCGCCTTTTTTTTGATCAATTGTATATTCTTAAAATCGCAAAACCGTCATAGCTGGTTTGGTACATTTTCAGTCCAAGCGTAGCCGGTCCGTTTACAATACTTCCGTCGGTAATCAGAAACTTCGACCCGCAGCAATAATCCACCGCAAAAACATTCGAAGAATCAACCGAAACCTGTCCGCATGCATCTTCCGGTTGAAAGGGACAATGCCTTTCCCAGGCCATGAATTCATTGGTCGATTTGCGGTAAACGATAATTCCTCTCGAGCCGCCGCTAAGGTACATCCATCCTCCAATGGCTTGCAGCGAAAAATATCCGGGATTGTTGATGTTAACTTGAATATCCACCAAAACTTCGGGAATAGTATTCTGGTTGTTTTTGCAGCCCGGAATTAGCATAAACAGGCCTAACAAGACAATAAGATATTTCCGTATTTTGGATAGCATTCTGTAAAGGTAAGTCAAAATGAGCTTAAGGAAATTACTTCGAATTCTGCCAATTATTGTATTCCTCGGCCTTTCTTCTCAGGCTTTTTCTCAGGAATCTTCAGATCCACCTCGGAACAAACACATGGAGAAAGCCCAGAAAAAAAGGGAAAAGCAAGCCAAAAAGGCCGATAAAAAGGCAAAAAAACGCGTGATGGATATCCAGGACAAAAAAACCAGAAAGCGCATGAAAAAAAATAAGAAACAGGCAGACCGCAGAAGAAAGAACAAGGGAACTCCCTTTTTTCAACGGATTTTCAAAAAAAAATAGGCTAGTGGACTTGTATAATATTGGTTCAAATTGGCCGCACTTATAACGAAATACCCCGTAATATTGGAAAAAATCGTTCTTTGATCAGGTAGTTTTGGCGCAGTTTAACAGAATGTTTCGATTACGAATAATATGTTACCGTTGCTTCAATCGTGCTTGGTCTTTGAAAGAATTAATTTCTATATTTACGGCCTTTGTTGCGAATTACAAATCAACTAAACTGAGCGTATGTTAAGAAGACTGAGCTTGTTGCTGACATTTGCTGTCGTTGCCGTAACGACCTATGCACAGCAAGGAACCCTCCAGGGTAAGATCTATGACAAGGATAGCAAGGAGCCCTTGGCCTTTGCCAACATTGTGATCGAACTCAACGATGTTCAACAAGGAGGAGCCTCCTCCGATTTTGACGGTGAGTATAAGATTGCAGGTGTTACTCCTGGTACTTACACCGTGAAAGCCACTTATTCCGGTTACAAAACTTACATCCTTACCGGTGTGGAAATCAAAGGAAACAAAGTAACTATCCTCGATCTTCCCATGGAAGTTGGGATTGAATTAAATGAGTTTGTGGTTCAGGAATATCAAGTTCCACTTATCGATAAAGATGGTGGTGCTTCCGGAGCTACAGTAACACGTGAAGACCTCGCACGCATGCCCGGTCGTTCTGCGACAGCGATTGCTTCAACCGTAGGAGGGGTATATTCCTCGGAAGGTTCAGGAGCACTCTCTATTCGCGGTTCACGTTCGGATGCTTCCTATTACTTCATCGATGGTATTAAGGTTCGTGGTGGTACCGGTCTTCCTAAGTCTGCGATTCAGGAGGTACAGGTATTAACAGGTGGTCTTCCTGCCAACTACGGGGATGCAACAGGAGGTATTATCTCAATCACCACACGTGGTGCATCCAAAGATTTCTTTGGTGGTATTGACTACCTTACTTCAGGATTTAAAGCAGGTGAAAACACCTTTGGTCTTGACCGCTATGCATACAACCTTGTTGAAGGTTACCTTTCCGGTCCACTTTGGGTGAAGAAAGATAGTACCGGTAAAAAGGAAAAACCCATCCTTGGTTTCTTCATCTCCGGAAACTATACCAATATTGTTGATGGGCGTCCATTCTTTACAGATCAATATCAGGTTAAGGATGATGTCCGCGCAAGCCTGCTTTCCAATCCACTTCGTCCTACAGGAACCGGATTCGGTGCATTTTACAACACCGACTACCTAACCCTCAATGATTTTGAAAAAGTGAGATTCCGTCAAAATGCCGGTGAACAAGCCATTACCGGTGCAGGAAAAATTGACGTAAACCTTGGTCCACAGATCAACTTAACATTTGGTGGTTCTTTGGATTATGGTAAATTTTCTGCCTACGATTACAACAACATGCTCTTTAACTCCGAAAACAATGCACAAGTGCAAAACCTCACTTGGCGTGTTTACGGACGTTTCACACAACGTTTTGGATCTGCTCAGGGCGAACAGTCTGAAGAAAGTGCTTCTCGTATTAAGAACGCCTATTATACCGTCATGGTCGACTATTCTAAGTTCAAACAAACTGTGCAAGATGCCAACCACCAGGATAAACTCTTCAACTACGGATATGTGGGGCAGTATAAAATCTACCGCGAAAAATCTTACGACTATACCTTTATCGATTCTTTAGCAACTTTTGCGCGTGTGCATAATGGTTGGAGAGATACCTTGGTAACATTTACTCCGTATTACACCGATCCGGCTACAGGTGAACAAATTGAAGTGAATCCGGATCTTGCTGCCGTTACCAATCAGTATTTTTCGCTGTATGATGAGGTTGCCGGAAACTACGAAAACCTTACGCAAATTCAGTCAGGACGCGGTCTTCGTAATGGAGATGCTCCAAACTATGTTTACAGCATTTGGAACAATATCGGTACCCAATACAACGGGTACGGTCTCATAGACAATACACAGTTCCGTGTTACGGCTTCAGGAAATGCCGACATTGGAAATCATGCAATTTCACTCGGTTTTGAATATGAACAACGCAATGACCGTGCTTTCAATGCTTCACCTAGTGGACTTTGGACCCTTGGTCGCCAACTTTTAAACTACCATACACAAGAGTTGGATTTGGATAATCCTGCTTATACTTGGTTTGGCTCAGTTCTTTCGGTAGACTACAATATCCTCAATGGTTCACCGGGTGAATACAATGCAGCAAACAGCACCGAATCACAATTCTTCTTTGACTACAACGTCCGCAAAAACCTTGGTTTAAATCCTGACGGAACCGATCAAATCGACATCGACGAAATCAATCCTGAATTCCTTCAATTGGGATGGTTCTCTGCAAATGAATTGTTGAATTCTGGTCAGAACTATGTTTCTTACTATGGTTATACTTACGATGGAAAAAAACAAACCGACAAAGTAACCTTCGAAGACTTCTTCACACAACGCGATGAGTTTGGAAACCAAACACGTGCCATTGCTCCTTATGAACCAATCTACATTTCAGGGTACATCATGGACAAGTTTGTATTCGAAGACTTGATTTTCAACGTTGGTGTGCGTGTTGACCGTTTCGATGCAAACCAAAACGTTTTGAAAGACCCATTCCTCCTTTATGAGGCAAAAACCATAAAAGAGGTAGATGCTTCGGCCTTCGACCAAACACACCCAAGTAACATGGGAGATGACTATGTGGTTTATGTGGACAATGTTGAAAATCCTTCTGCAATCCTTGGTTACCGTGATGACCGCACTTGGTACAACGCAACCGGAGCACAAATTACCGATCCTTCTCTAATTTCCGGTCCAAACGGAATTGCACCTTATTTGGTGAATCCAACTGCCCGTGATCAGAAGGATGTTGAAATGCCAAAAGCATTTACGGATTATAAGCCACAGGTTAATGTTATGCCACGTGTGGCCTTCTCATTCCCGATTTCAGAAGAAGCGCTTTTCTTTGCACACTATGATGTGCTTACCAAACGCCCAACTACAGGAAACCGTCTTGATTTGTTGGATTATTACTTCTTGGATGCCAGAACAGACATTGTAAACAATCCAAATCTGAAACCTGAAAAAACCATTGACTATGAGCTTGGTTTCCAGCAAGTACTCACCAAGTCATCTTCTTTGAAAATTTCAGCTTTCTACCGCGAGCTCCGCGATCAGGTTGCTCTTTACAGCATGACAGGTGCATATCCGCGTACTTACCGTACCTATTTCAACCTTGACTTCGGTACAGTTAAAGGTATGACCATCACCTACGATTTGCGTAGAACAGGTAACCTCACACTGCGTATGTCCTATACTCTTCAGTTTGCTGAAGGAACAGGATCCGATGCAGGTTCTTCTTTGAACCTTGTAAACTCCGGTCAGCCTAACCTCCGTACCATTTACCCATTAGATTACGATCAACGCCATGCACTTGTTGGAGTAATTGACTACCGCTATGGTGAAGGATCTGATTACAATGGACCGGTGCTTTTCGGTAAAAAAATCTTCCAAAATGCAGGTATCAATATTACCAGCAACTTGGGTTCAGGAACACCATACAGTGCTCGTCAGTACGTTGTTGCTCAAGCGCTGATTGAAGGTAATGGAACCAGCTCTATGGAAGGACAGGTAAACGGTTCACGTCTTCCTTCGCAGTTCCGTATGGATGCCCAGATCGACAAAAACTGGACTTTGAAATTCGGTAAAGAAGATAAGCCAATTGAAGCAAACCTTCAGCTTTACCTCCAAATTACCAATGTGCTGAACAACAGAAACATTCTGGGTGTTTATGGAGCTACAGGATCGCCTTCTGATGATGGTTACCTTGCAGACCCACGTTATACCTCTGCAATTCAGAACTCCAACTCAGAGCAGTCGTTCCGCGATTACTACGCTTTGAAAGTGAATAGTCCTTATAACTATGGTTTGCCCAGAACCATTCGCCTGGGTATTAAGTTCGACTTCTAATTCCGGAAATCATGAACAAGCGAAATAAAACAAGTATGAAAGGAATTGCCAGGATTGGAATTTTCCTTGGGTTTACCTTAGGTCTTACCTTGTCTGCAGAGGCAGCAAGACCTCCGGGTTATCAATCCCAAAACACGGATGATGGCATGCAAAACCGCGCTGCGGGTTGTGTTCCTGCAACTGCTTTAACCAAGTTGAATTACAACAACGTATCTGCTTTGTTGGAAAATGGTGGTAGCATGTGGCAAGATCGCGCACAAGGTGTTGCGGCATATGAGGTACCGAAAGGTTCCGGATTAAGGGTCTTATTCTCAGGATGTCTTTGGATCGGAGGACTCGACTTCAATGATCAGCTGAAAATTTGTGCACTTCAGTTCCGTCAAGGAAATGACTTCTGGCCTGGACCACTCTCAACAGATGGTGCAGCAGATGTTTCGTCTGAAACATGTAAGAAGTACGATAGGTTTTATCCTACTTTGAAGCAGGACATCGCAACGTTTAAGGCTTACATTGAAACAGGTGAGCTGCCTTATCCAGGGTACGTTGTTCCAGAGTCTATTTTGAACTGGCCGGGTAACAACTATGATTTTGCTTTTGGGCAAGAGGGTTGGATTTTGGCACCGTTTAAAGACCTCAACAATAACCTTGTTTATGAACCGGATCAGGGAGATTATCCTTGGTATGACATTGAAAAAGAAGAACAATGTGGTACTGAACGTACCGTAACCTTATATGGTGATGCCAACTACTGGTGGGTATTTAACGATAAAGGAAACATTCACACTGAAACAGGAGGTGATCCAATTGGTATGGAGATTCGTGCTCAGGCATTTGCATTCTCAACCAATGATGAGGTGAATGACATGACCTTCTACAACTATGAAGTAATCAACCGTGGTACTCAGACCTTGTATGAAACTTATTTCGGACAATGGGCTGACCCTGATATTGGAGGTCCATACGATGACTATATTGGTTGTGATGTGCAACGTGGATTTGGTTATGCATACAATGGAGATGCAAATGACCAAAATGATGGTAGCGCAAATGGTTATGGTAGCTTCCCTGCTGCTGTTGGTATTGACTTCTTCCAAGGGCCTTATCAGGATAGCGATGGTTTAGACAACCCGCTTACCACAAACGTATTTGATGCTATTGATAGCGCAGGTATTCCTTATGCAGGTATTGGAATTGGATATGGAGACAGTGTGATAGATAATGAGCGTTTTGGTATGCGCAGATTCGTATACTTTACTTCAACCGCTCCACAAAGCCAATCTGACCCTGACGTAGCTATCCATTACTATCAGTATTTAACAGGTCGTTGGAAGGACGTTACACCATTCTATTATGGTGGTACAGGACATACATCAAGCCCTGGAGTATCAGCGAATGGTTTTGTTGAGTCAGATTATATGTTCTTCAACGATTCTGACCCTTTAAGTTGGGCAACGCATGGTACTGTTGTTCCAAACAACTGGACTGAAGCCACTGCCGGTAATCAGGCATCTGACCGTCGTTTCGTGCAATCTGCCGGTCCATTCATTCTTTTGCCTGGTCAAAAAAATAACGTGACAGTAGGAGTAGTTTATGCTCGCGCAACGTCCGGTGGTCCTTTTGCTTCTGTAATCAAATTGCGTGTTGCCGATGATAAAGCACAAGCTTTGTTCGACAACTGTTTCAAAATTTTGGATGGTCCACATGCTCCTGAAGTAACCATTCAAGAACTTGACCGTGCAGTGGTTGTTTACTTAACTAACCCTGTTAACTCAAACAACTACAAAGAAACCTACGAAGAAAAAGATCCATTCATTACACTTCCGGAGTACATTGACCTTGGAGATACATTGGAATTGACTTCTTCTTACTCTGCTGCGATTCAGGATTCACTTAAACATTACTACTTCCAAGGGTATAAAATTTACCAATTGGCAAATTCAACCGTGTCTTCCTCTGATTTACAAGATGTAGATAAAGCACGCCTTGTGGCTCAGGTTGACGTGAAAGATGGTGTTAGCCGCTTGGTGAACTTTGAAAAAGATGAAGACCTGGGTTATGATATCCCAACCCTGAAAGTTGACGGTACTGATGAAGGAATCAAACATTCTTTCCACTTTACAACCGATGCCTTTACAGGTGCTCGTTTGATCAACCACAAGTCCTATTATTACATGGCAATTGCTTATGCCTATAATAATTATAAAACTTTCGATCCAAACGACGGTTTGATGCTGGATGGTCAGAAAAAACCTTACCTGGAAAGCCGTCAATCTCCAATTGGAAAAATCGAATCACATGCTGCTATTCCGCATATCCCTGTTCCTGAAACCAATGGTTTAATTCAGAATGCTGAATACGGTGATGGTTTCCAACTTACCCGTATAGAGGGTGCAGGTTCCAGCAACAACTGGTTAGAGTTTACCTATGAAACAGAGATGAACATTGTAGCAAACAGTAAAATGGCTTATCCAACCTACAAAGCAGGAAATGGTCCTGTAGATGTTAAGGTGGTAGATCCATTGAATGTTATTGCAGGTGAATTCAAGATTGCCTTCCTACCAGATACTGTTTCAGGTGGCTTTTATGATGTAACTACAACTATCACAGCAGGGCAGGATATTAAACCTTCTTACTGGGCGCTGATTGCTGATTCTGATGTATTGATTGGTGAAGAATTCTTCCAATCCGGAGATACCATCCTTGTATCAGATCAAATTATCTCCATCGGTGATGAGCAAATTATCCCTGATCTCGGAATTTCAGTTTCTGTGAACCAGTTCAAAATGAGTAATGAAGTGTTTGGAATTTACACTTGTGCTGTTGCTGAATCACTTGGATGGGAATTGGAATACGCAGATTCTTCTAAGCGTTGGTTATCCGGTGTATCTGATGTTGATGGTTACGATGCTTTCAACTGGATTCGCATCGGTAATGTATCAGACGAATCAGGTCAGCCTGCATTGGCTGCATTCAATGATATCGGAGGGTTCGAGGATGATTCTTACGAGCAATTGGTAAATGGTACTTGGGCACCTGCTTTATCAGTAGCTGTTCAGGATAATCCGAATGACTATGTATTCTGTGCCCCAATGACCACTGAATTTGACCAAGATGTTGCTGACTTTGGCGATTGGCTGGTAGTTCGTAACGTTGACATCGTATTTACTGCAGATAAATCGCTTTGGACCCGTTGTCCGGTGCTTGAAATGCAGGACGATCCGGCGCTTGCACAAGGAAATCAAACCAAGCTTTATCCGCGTGATGCTCCTTCGATTGACAAAAATGGTATTCCTACAGGGCAACCGGGATGTAACGAAGGCGAAGCACAATTGATTTCTGCTACGGGTATGGGCTGGTTCCCTGGTTATGCTATCGACCTTGAAACAGGTGAACGTATGAACATGGCTTATTCAGAGGATTCTTGGTTGGCCATTGAAAACGGACGCGACATGATGTTCAATCCGACCAACCGTTTAACGGATAACTTTGGTAATCCTATGTTTGGTGGTAAGCATTATGTTTACGTTTATGCCAACAAAGAGCGTGAGGTAAGCGGACGTATGCCGGTTTATGACCAAGGGGCTTATTTCATGGCAGCTTATGCTTCAGGATCTAGTGCTCAACGCAGCCGTGTATGGCAGTCATGTGCTTGGATTGGTATGCCAATGTTAGCATCCGACTTTAGCTTTAGCAATCCGAAAGATATTCCTACTACAGCTCGTGTAAAATTGCGTGTGAAAAAACCATTGTACCGTTATTCTTCAGGCTACACTGCCTTGAACGATCCAACAGGTGCATTGAACAACTGGAGACCTTTGTATTCCTTCAATACTGCTGAAAATGCAACTGGGAAATACGAAACCGAAGCACGCAAAGATTCTATCCTTGCCTTGATTGATGTAGTGCCTAATCCTTATTATGCCTATAGTACTTATGAAACCGGACGTTTGGATACCCGTGTGAAAATTGTGAACCTTCCACAAACCGCTACGATCCGTATTTTCAATACTTCCGGTCAATTGGTGAGATACTACACTAAAGATTCTGAAATCACTTCGGTGGATTGGGATCTTAAAAATCAGGCAGGTATCCCGATTGCCTCAGGTGTTTACATTATCCATGTAGAGGTTCCGGACATGGGTGAAGTAGTGCTGAAATGGTTCGGCGGATTACGTCCACCAGACCTCGAAAGCTTCTAATCTACTTGGAAATTGTTGAACAAACTGAAAGAAGAAAAACATGAAAAACACGATAAAAATAGCTGCACTTCTTGCCGGAATCCTTCCGGCAGGACTTGCAATTGCCGGTAACGAAGACCGTGTAGGTTCTGCCGGTGCGAGCGAATTATTGATTAATCCATGGGCACGGACTGCTGCAATGGGAAGCGCCGGTGTTTCAAGTACATCCGGTTTGGAAGCCACCTTTATGAATGTTGCCGGATTGGCCATGATGAAAGATAAAACGCAGATTTCATTTGTGCGTACTGCATGGTTAGTTCCATCTTCCATAGCCATCAACCAAGGTGGTCTTGCACAAAAAGTAGGAGAATCAGGTGTACTTGGTCTTACGTTCAATACCATCAACTTTGGTGATTTGGATGTAACAACCGAAAATTCACCTGAAGGTGGTCTTGGTACTTTTACGCCAAGGTATTTCAACATCGGTATCTCTTATGCGAAAGCATTCTCCAAAAGTATTTACGGTGGTATTACCATGAAGTCATTGACGGAAGGTATTGCCAACCTGAAAGCAACCGGAATGTGTTTCGACGCCGGTATCAATTACGTAACAGGTGATCGTGATGAATTGAAATTTGGTATTACACTTAAGAATGTTGGTCCTCCAATGAAATTCTCAGGTGACGGATTCTCAACATTCTCCACCCTTTCAAGTGGATTCCAAATCAACACCGAACAACGTTCCGCGAAATTTGAATTGCCTTCACAAGTAAATATCGGTGCTTCTTACGATTTCATCTTTAAAGAAGACGGATCTCAAATGCTTACTCTTGCGGGTGCATTTACATCTAACTCTTTTTCGAAAGACAACTGGCGTATTGGTGCTGATTACAGCATGGTAACCAAAAAAGCGTCCTTCAATCTTCGTGCAGGTTATGTGTATGAAAAGGGAGTATTCAGCAAAGAGTTGGGAGTAGCAACAACTGCATTTTCAGGACCTTCTGCAGGTATTTCTGTAGATTGGATTGCCGGTCAGAGCGGTAACAAAATTGCCATCGATTACACTTACCGTGCTTCGAATACTTTTAACGGAAGCCACTCTATTGGAATCCGTATCAATATTGCAGGCGCTGCAGCTGAGTAATAAAAAACGTATATTTGCATATGGTGAATCCCCAGTTTCTGGGGATTCTCTTTTTTTAATACCTTATCTAACGTGTTATGGCACAACTTACCT
>JBIKKU010000234.1:0-5207 GCA_044360245.1 Flavobacteriales bacterium
TCTATGGTGTCTTGTGTATAAGCATCAATGCAATACGGGCATTGCACGGTATGTGCTACAGCTAAAGCGATGAGTGCTTTTTCTCGGGCAGTTAATGCTCCATCTTTGAAAACTTCACCGTAATAATCGAAAAACATTTTAGCAAGCTTGGGCTCAAACTCACTGATGTTTCCGAATTTTTTTAGGTCTGCAGGGTCGTAATAGGTCTTTTCCATGATGGTAAACTAGTCTTTAAAGATAATCAAATCAACCAACGTGCAGTCCGCGAAATACCTGTTATTCGTTCAGATTCCAATTGTAAGGCAAGTGGGTCTTGGTTGCCGATTTGTTGATTTTTACGCTAGAATATTTGTTCAGATAATCAATGAGGCTTTGCTTTTTGGTGAAATCACTTTCAAACCAATTGAAAATTTCACTGAGCTCCATTTTGTCTGAATTGATGCGGTTTTTGGAAGGATCATTCACGAATTCCTTCATCAGTTTTTCAAGTTCTGCATCTACATTCGATTCGGTAAATGCGATATTGGATAAACGCGGACAAGAAATGGAAGCACAATTAATGCCTACGTGAATGCGGGGATCATTGAACTGAACCCTTAGAATTTTATGCTCTACAAAATTGAGGTCCAAAACCTTGTTTCCGATTTTAAAAAATTTGATGTCCCAAGGCTTAATCAAACCACCAATGTCATTGATGCTTTTTACCGGATAGTGTTCCAAAACCAACTTGACGGTAAAAGCATTGTAAACGTTCATCCAATACGCTTTTCTGGCAGCAGGAGACGTTCCTTTTTTGGGTTCATTGGCACTGAGGTATTCACAGTATTTGTGCAATCCTTCACGGTCATTTTTCCATGCTTTGTAATTGACTTTTCCATTGGATTGAACATACTTTTTCAATTGCGCATCCCAAGCGGAATGGTCGATTTGAGCATGTAAACTAATGGTAAAAAAAGAAGATGCAATCAAAAACAATAGAATACGCATAGGACTGGTTTTGGTCAAAAATAGACGCAATAACCAAGCCATACAATTATTCCTTAGGCTTTTTGAAGGGGTATAATTCCTGACCCACAAAATCCTTAGGGAATTGGGCCTCATCGGGGAATCCTAATTCAACATCTTTCCCATCACCGGGAATCCAATTGGTGCGAAAAATGTAATCCCAAATACTTAAGCTAATCCCAAAATTGGTTCCGTATGGTGAAGGTTGTTCCTTGGCGTGGTGCCAAATGTGCATTTGCGGATTGTTCAAAATGTATTTGAGTGGTCCAAGCGGCAGGTTGACATTGGTATGGTTGAAATGTCCGATGGAAAGCGCAATCATGTGTGCGGCAAAAAATTCTTCTATGCCAAAACCTAACAAAGCCATGGGAATGTATTGTATTCCGTTGTAAACAAAACGTTCCATCCAATGGTAACGCAAGTGCGCAGCAAATCCCATTTGTTTCACGGAATGATGCACTTTATGAAATTGCCACAGCCATTCTACCCTGTGCAACATGCGGTGTACATTCCACTGGATGAAATCCTTCAATAAAAAAGCAAACAACAATTTCCAACCCATGCCTATTCCGGCCACATATTGAGCAACTTTATTGCTTGCACCTGCCAGGTCGAAAAGGGAATTTATGCCATCTACCACCACCATGGAAATGGCGTTGTATCCAATGAGTGAAAGCAGAAAGAAGTTGAAAAACATGTAAAATCCATCCAACCAGAAATCCTTGCGGATGATAGGCTGATTTTTTCTCCATGGAAAAACGATTTCGATGAGCCAGAAAAACAAAGAAATCATCACCAACCACCAAAAATAATTCTTCCACCAGGGATCAGTCCTGAATAACATTTCATTCATCAGGTAATCGAAATACCCTGTGAATGCACCGCCTATTTTATACAAGTAATCCATGCTTCAAAAATAAGCCCGTTGTGACCAATAACCTGTAACAAGTGTTACATATTGTAGTTCATTAGATTTTACTACAAATAATTCCCGTTGCTACGGCAACATTCAAAGATTCAGCCTTTCCGATGCGTGGAATGGTAATGCGATGGTCCAGACGACTTTCGAGTTGCGGTCCAATGCCATGCGATTCGGAACCCATGACCAAAACCATGGATGAAGGAAAGTTCACCTGAGCGATGTCCTTGCCTTCCATTACCGCACCAAACAAGGGAATTTCTTCGCTATGGAGTGCAAGTGAAAGATCCACTAAATCGGAATAGGAAACGCTTACTCTGAACAAACTTCCCATGGTGGATTGCACTGTTTTGGGATTGTACAATTCAACCGATTGCGGTGAGCAAACAATTTGTGGAATGCCAAACCAATCCGCAATGCGAATGATGGTTCCCAAATTACCGGGATCGCGCACATCATCCAAAAAAAGCGTTGTGGAATGTTTCGCTTTTTCCAGACTGAATTCTTGTCGCTTTGAACGCACCAGCGCCAACACCTGATTTGGAGTTTGCAAGGCTGTAATGCGCTCCAAAACATCGTTTTTCACTTCATGGTATTTGATGCGGGAACCAAATGAATTAGCACTCAACCAAGCTTCGGTTCCAACCAACAAGACCACTTCCCATTCGGTGTGCTGCAACAATTCCTGCACCATTTTTTCGCCTTCAACAAGAAACAATCCTTCCTGTTCACGGACTTTTTTCTGGTGAAGCGATTTAATGAATTTAATCTCGTTGTTGGTAATCACCCTGAATCGGAATTAGCGGTAATGCACCACCGCAGGGATTTTGAAATAATAACAAACAGCTACATCCTTGTTTTTAGCAGGTGTCCATGCTTGCATTTTTTTCAGAAATTCTTTCAAAGCCAATCCCGGATCGGATTCGGGGGTAACCTGAATGTCTTTGGCAACGCCGGATTGATCGAGGGTAAGGTGAATATTGAACTTACCGTAAATCGGATCTTCAGGTCCAATTTCCTCATAGGTAAATCCTTTCAAAAAATCATAGAATCCTTTCATACCGCCGGGATACTGAGGTTGCACTTCGGCAAAGGTGTACACCGAATCACAAACCGGAGTTTGCACATCGGCAACACGCTCGGATTCAACAGAAGAACCCAAAAATGCAATCGCGGGTATTACAAGGAGTCGTAACATGGTAACAAAAATAGCAAAGTTTGCACCCGAAAAAATCATTATCGGGAAGAAACACCCGTATTCGTGGATTGTTGCTTTTTTTTCTGCTGTTCAGCTTTGTAAACTTTAATGCGCTCTTTACGGTCTTTGGTGTATTGACGGCGACTTAGGATTTTTTCTGGTTCGGATGGCACCCAAATTTCTTTACGTTCAATTTTCCGAACAATTTCCTCCATAATGATATCATCCCCTTTGAGTGGATCATATTTCAATTTGAGGTTCGCACCGCCCAAACGAGAAACGGATTGCCACATCATAGCTCGTGTAGATCCCAGGTATTTGTAGGCAATTTCATAGGCAGTCATTCCCAAATCACGGTAAATCAATTTCACTAAACATTTCCCTTCACCTTGGGTCATCGTCATGATCCCATTGGTAAACCGATCTTTGAGCTCTTCGAGTTCCTGGTTGATGTATTTTTTGGATTGTTTTTTGGATGCAATCAATGCCAAATCAGCTTCGCATTGTTCAACCACTTGTTTGGCCACTTTCACATAAGGATAAGCCCTATAAATCCAAGCCATGTACCAGCGGTATTTTGCTTTGTAGGCTGAATCGGACTCCACTAGCACAAATTCCTTTCCCATTACCGAAAAAGCAGTATCTGCCAAATGCTTTTCGGTTTTTAGCGTATCGTTTTGCGCCAAAGCCTGAAAGCCGGGGATAAAAAGAAAAAGGAGTAAAAGATGTTTCATAAAAAACCCTTTTGCTCCTTTAACGGAAAAGCCGAAAATAAGTTGTTAGTAGACCTTCCTTTTCTTCCAGGGCGATTCACTAACAAAGTTATTATGCTGATTAACAGATTTCGAGGCTTTCTTTTGCTGTTGAATATGTTCCCCGATTAAAGCTGCAATTTCTGCTTCTTCGGGAACAAATTGATGTAAAGTTCCGGGTACAAAATGGAGTTTGACAAAATTCGTATCGAATTTTCCGCTCACAAAGGCATCGTGTTTCAATGCAAAAGCACAAAATTTAAGCGTTGTTTCCACCCCTGCTATTTCGTAATCCTGAATGGCACGAAGCATCCGATCAATGGCATCGTTGCGGTCTTTACCCCAAACCACCAATTTGGCAATCAGCGGATCGTAATAAATTGGAATCTCCATACCCTCTTCGTAGGCATCATCCACACGCACGCCCGGACCAACAGGACGACGGTAGGTCAGTAATTTTCCGATATCGGGCAAGAAATTATTGTCGGGATCCTCAGCGCATACGCGGACTTCAATGGCATGACCGTTGATTTTGAGATCATCCTGACTGAAGGAGAGTTTTTCGCCTCGTGCCACCAGAATCTGCTCTCGTACAAGGTCCAAACCGGTAATCAATTCCGTTACAGGATGCTCAACCTGCAAACGGGTATTCATTTCGAGGAAATAAAAATTCAGTTTGTCATCCACCAAAAACTCTACTGTTCCCGCCCCAAGATAATTGCATGCTTTACAAATATCCACCGCACATTTCCCCATAGCAGCGCGGATTTCAGGAGTAAGGATAGAAGATGGTGCTTCTTCAATCACCTTTTGATGGCGACGTTGAATGGAACACTCGCGTTCGAACAAATACACAATATTTCCATGACTATCCGCCAATACCTGAATTTCGATATGGCGAGGAGAAGTCACAAATTTTTCAATAAACACTGCACCATCACCAAACGCAGATTGCGCCTCACTTACGGCACGACTCATTTGTTCTTCGAAATCTTCCACACGTTCAACCAAGCGCATACCCTTGCCTCCTCCACCTGCAGAGGCTTTTACCAATACTGGAAAACCAATTTCCTGACACATTTTTTTGGCAGCAGCAATGTCGGTCACAGCACCCTCGGTACCCGGCACCATAGGAATATTGTACTTTTTAGCAGCTTCCTTGGCAGAAAGTTTGCTTCCCATGATATCCATGGCTTCGGGCGTTGGACCAATAAACGTAATGCCCGCTTTGGTGACTTTACGCGCAAACTCAGCATTTTCGGATAAAAATCCATATCCCGGATGAATACCTTCCACGCCTAATTTGAGTGCCACTTCAATGATTTTATCACCC
>JBIKKU010000235.1:0-5171 GCA_044360245.1 Flavobacteriales bacterium
AATCCTGGAAGCCATCGAACAATTGCTTTCAAAAAAAAAAGTTCTGAAGGGTAAGAAAATTCTGATAACCGCAGGACCGACCTACGAAATGATAGATCCTGTTCGTTTCATCGGGAATTTCTCGACAGGAAAAATGGGTATTCATTTGGCCGAAGAAGCTTATGTTTTGGGCGCTGAGGTAGTTCTTGTTTGCGGACCATCCTCCGTTTCTTCATCTTCCGGAATACAACGCATCAATGTTACTTCCGCTGCTGAAATGCTTCAGGCTTGTGAACAACATTTTGATACTGCGCATGTGGCCATTCTTTCCGCTGCCGTGGCCGATTATCGACCTGTCCATCAAGCCGTGCAGAAAATTAAAAAACACGATGCTTCCATGCAGATTGAATTGGAGTCCACGCCGGATATCCTGAAGACGCTTGGTGGAAAAAAACAACATCAGATTTTGGTGGGATTTGCCTTGGAGACCAATAACGAATTGGAGCATGCCACAAAAAAACTTCAAAGCAAAAACCTCGATTTCATTGTGCTCAATTCATTGCAGGATAAAGGTGCAGGATTTGGACACGATACCAACAAAGTAAGCATCCTTCACAAAAGCAATAAAATCAGTAGATTTGAGTTAAAGTCAAAGCAAGAAGTCGCTCGCGATATTCTGCAGGAAATTTTGCCAATGCTCTCATGAAAAATAGTTTTCTTTTTTTGTTTTTGTTCCTCACGGGAAGCTTGTCAGCTCAGGAATTGCAATGCAAAGTGCAAGTCATTTCGCCTTCTTTGCAAACATCGGCATCCGACAAACAAACGTTCGAACAATTGGAGCAGTCCATGATGGAGTTCATGAACAACACGCGTTGGACTACTGAAAACTTCAAGGAAACCGAAAAAATTGAATGCAATTTGTTGATCAATATTTCGGAAATGCCTTCAGTGGAAGAGTTTGCCGGAACCATGCAGATTACTTCCAGTCGTCCGGTATTCAATTCCAATTACAAAACATCCTTAATCAACTGGGTGGACGAAAATTTCCGCATCAAATACCAACGTGGAGCTCCATTGTTGTTTTCCATCGATCAACACCGCAGTAATCTCACATCTTTGTTGGCCTTTTATGCTTACATGATTATTGCTTTGGATTATGATTCTTTTTCTCCCGAGGGAGGAACAAAATATTACAACAAAGCTCAGCAGGTCGTGAACAATGCGCAATCTGCCGCTGAGTCGGGATGGCGTGCTTCCGAAGGTGACCGTAACCGTTATTGGATTGTTGACAATGCTTTGCAAAGTCTTTACAAACCATGGCGTCAGTTGTATTACAAATACCATCGCCTTGGGTTCGATCGTTTGTTTGATAATGTGGTGGAAGGAAGAAAAGCCGTAATTGAATCGCTTGAATTGGTGCAGACGCTTTACAAACAGCGTCCGGCGAACATCAACATTCAGATCTTTTTCTCGACGAAGGTAAATGAACTTGTTTCTCTTTTTTCCGAAGCTACACCCGAGGAAAAACAAAAGGCATTCAACCTGTGTAAATCGATGGATCCGGGGAACATGACCAAATACCAAAAAATTGTCGGTAAAAATTAAGTGAACGTTTTTGTGCGCGTCTTGTACAGTACTTAAATGATGAACAATTCTGTTTTTATGATGCCGCGTTTCCTTTCCTTCTTTTTGTTTTTGATTTTCATTCCGATGTGCATTGCATTCAGTGTGCAGCAGGATGTGGCGCGAGATGGGTACAAAGGAGAGGTGAAAAGCGTTGAAGAGAAATCGTTTAAAATCGGCGTTGATAGTGGAGATCCGGATGGGCAAGGCATGGAGTTGGCCGAACATACTTTAACCACTTACGATACCAACGGACGAAGAAGTTCCATTACTTTTTATCCCATTGGTGAAAGTACTGAATGGATTGAATTGCCCAAATACGATGCAAACGGCCGCATGTTGGAAGTGCGCGGATTGGATGTCAACGGAAATCTGATTACCCGAAAACATTTTGGATACGGAAAAAAAGGAAGACTTACCACCACACGCAGTTACCATTATGGTTATGAAGATTCTCTTGTAGATGTTGAAGTGTATACCTATTCCCGAAAAGGAAGGGTAAAAGAATTCCGCAACCGCATGATTACCATCCAATACAAATACGACAGAAAAGGAAACATGGTGCGGATTTCTCAAAAGGATGGAAAAGAAAAAAAAGCGCCGGTGTTGTTGAATAATTATTTTGTTTACAACGGAGATGGCAAAGTCATTCGCTCCTGGGTCGACGATGGTGTCGGTAAAATCATGGATTCATGCACGTATGTGTATGACGCACAAGGAAGGGAAATTGAAATGCTTTGTTACTCGGCATTCGGAAAAGTGAAAGAGAAAAAACAAACCGAATATGATGAGCAAGGAAGAGTGAAACATGTCATCTCACGGGATACCGACAATGGTGTGATGGATTTTCAATTTGTTTATGAAACCGATGCCAAGGGAAATTGGACCATGCTCAAAGTGCTTTCCGGAAACGCGGTGCAATCCTTAACGGTTCGAAAAATTACGTATTATACTTCAGTTCGTTCCAATAACTGAAAAGCGCCATTCTCCTGCCACCAATCGACCATCCTGATCGCGTCGTTGTACAATCAATCCTTGTGTTTCCCATCTTCCCACGAAATCCCATTCGCAAATGCTTTGGTCAAAATCAATGGTGATTTGATTTCCTTTTTGTTTGTAGGTACCATGCGTCTTTCCGGAGTTTTTGTAATTCATGCTGAGGTACTTGTTTAACCCAACAGGATCGCCCGGTGATTTAACGAAAAAGGCCAGACTATCATCCATGAGTTTGATATAGGTTCTTTGCAAATCGACATATTCTTCTTTCAGGCGATAAAAACCATTCATGTTGATTTTTGGTGGAGCAGGAGGTGGATTGTCGATTTCAAAACGCATTGGCATTAAAGTGAATTTTAGTCCACTCGCATCTTGTGCAAGAATTTGTTCGAAGTTCACCTGATCGCCATTCTTCATGTTTTTTATTACGGAGCAAATGTCAGCGGGAATCTGATTTCCTTCTACATCTCTTGAAATCATTGCGCCTTTGAAATAGGTGATTTGGTAATGGATAACGCGGACACCTTTTTGTCGGACTTCAATTCCCTTGGCGTTGCAAATTTCTGCAGGTGTTATTTTACCACCCATTTTATTGGCAATGCGAGGTGTGGCATCTGCGGGTTTGCGTACACGTATTGTTCCGGAGTACCTTGGTTGTTGAGCCAAACCGGCAATACTCGCGAATAAAAAGCATAGTATGAACAGTTGACGCGTCATCAGTCAAACAACAATTTACGAAGTTGCGATTCGCTTCTGATTTCATTTTTGCTCATCTCAAGATCGAAGGTCACTTTTCCTTTTTGTTTGGTAATGCCTTTTAATCGGTCAGCAGAAAACCAGCCGACTTTACCGGTTCTTGTCATGACCACCAACATCGATCGTTGGTTAGGATCATAACGCAATGCACTCAATTCCTGTTGCGAAAATCCATATACCAGGTTGCGGTCGAGCTCCACCACATACGTTTCTGCAGGAATAACCGGTGTGCCTGTGCTTTGGTCGGTAAAGGATGCAGCAAGGACTACATTGCCACCAATGTCTCTTCCGCAATCTGAATTTTTTACGCCAAATCCACTCACATCAAACGTGCGAAAGACAACACTTTTGGAACTTAATGTGGAGGAGCTTAGGTTTTCCACGCGACCATTTACTTCGATCAATCCATATTCGCGCAGACTTCTTTCGCTTTGAATGCGACGGTTTTCTTGTTGACGCATCAATTCGTAATCGTTCACTTTTAATTGCTGACTTTGTTGTGCCAATTCGAACTCATGTTGTTTCTCTTTCAGGAATTCTTTTTTCTTGGATTGGATCATTTGTTGCAGTTCGGATTCCAATTGCACTTCTTCTTTTTTCTTCTGGTCCAGATTGTTTTGGTATTGTTTCAAGCCGGTATTGAATTTCTGCATGGCTTGTGTGTATCCCATTCCTTCATAAACAGGATAAACAATCACTTCTTTTTTGGTGTTTCCTTTGCTTAGAATAATCTTGTAATTTTTTCCGGGAACATTTTCATTGAGTGAAATATTGTCCCATTCCACATCGTACCAATCGGGAGAGAAATTGCGGGATTCAGGCCCCACTTCAAAGCGCACATTTCCAAAAGCTTTCAGCTCCGGAAAATCATTGTAATCTACATCCAAATTGAAATTGTATTTTTTGGGATCAACCTTTTGTGGTTCTGTAGGTTTTTTCTTTTCCAGTTGTGCAATTTGTTTTTCTGCTTGTTCAACTTTTTGTTTTTGTTGTGCAATGGCAGGATCTGCATTTACTTTTTGTTCGATTTCTTTTTTGATGGCAGGATCATTGCTGTTCAATTTTTCTTGCGCTATTTCCCTTACCTGATCTTTTCCTTTGTACACCCAGTTTTTTGATACGGTATCCAAATCGTACATGTTGTAATGCGTTCCCGGATAACGGGATGCCATTTCAACTTTAATAGGGTTTTTGGCGTCTACCTGCACGGGATTTCCGTTTTGGTAACCATGAATTTCAATCATGCCCGCAGATTCAAACTGACGCTTTACGCCTGCCGAATCGTAGGTCATCGGAATGCCGCTGAGTAAAATATCAGCCTGATCATGAAATTCGCGGTAACGTATTTCTACTTTTCCCTGCACCGGATTTCCGTTGGCATCAACAATGGAGTTTTTCGGAATACTCACCACCGATCCGGTTTCGTGCACAAAACACGCACCTTCCTGATTGTCGATGGTGTAAGTGGTGAAGGGTTTTTCTGCACCTTTTATGGGCGGTTTGATGCAAGGGGAATCTTCCGCGTATGCCAGCATTTCGGTCGAAGTACTGTCGCTTGTGGTTGTAGCAGAAGTTGATGCGTCCGGACTTGGACTGCCTGTATTCATGTAAACGACGGCAGCAACTGTAGCCAGCGTGGCCACACTTACCGTTGAGATGAACCAATTGGACTTGTAAAAAGGCTTTTGGATCAATTGTGCATTCGTCATCAACTGGTTGAAATTTCTTCTTGCAAGAATTTCTTCCGAACTGACAGGTTCCCGATCAATATCGATTCTCGGTTTCATTATTCTCGAATATGTGACTTAAATAATCGT
>JBIKKU010000238.1:0-5125 GCA_044360245.1 Flavobacteriales bacterium
CTATACACCTTTGCCAATGCACCTTTTAGAGGTTTAGTGGAATTCATGTCCATCACTGCCCCACGTAAAAAAAACGGAGGAGCTTGTGCAAAAAGTACAATCGGAACAAAAAAGGCAAAAAGAAAAATGAGCGTTTTCATGCTGCAAATTACATTAAAGCACCGAAGCAAAAAAGAAAAAGGGAGTCCGTTACGAATCCCCTTCTCACCCTATGAAACTATGGCATCAATCCGGGTTTCACCACTTCGACCCATTGTCCGGGCTCGCGCGCGTAAATGGAATTGTCGTACATGGCTTCGGTAGCAATGGCAGGCAAATAGAATCTTCCGATGTAAGCTGCATTGAGTTTAAAGCGGAAGATTTTTGTTTTGTTTGCCGGGATATTGTAGTAGGTATACACACGATCATCGCGGAAATCCTGATAGGTAGGATAATCTGAAATGGTTGATGCAGCTTGCATTTCATCCATTCGTGTATTGTGAATTTCCCATCCACTCGGAAACACCTGAGAAATGGCCATTTCAGCAAGATATCCGCGCACACCGGAATTGGAGATGGTCACTTCCGCAATAAAATCAGTGCCTTGTTCGAGCTTGTCAACACTGATTTTTGCACCGCTCATGGAGTAATAATTTACACCAATCGACACATTGCTGGATGCTGCTGTTTCGTTGCCGGACACAGGAACGCCCTCGATACTGAGTTTGGCATATAAAATTCCGGCGCCGGTGTTTTTGAATTTCAATGTTCCGTTTTTCTGCAAAGCTTTTCCTGAAAAATCTTGTTTGAAAATGGCAATCTGCGTGGATTTGCTTTGGGCATTCTGACCATTGAGTGCATAAGTGAACTTCATGGTTTTATCAACCGGAGAAGCCCCAATGAACTTACTGATCGCGATTAATCCGTAAGCAGTTGTTTGGGTACTCATCCATTGATTGGAATTCAGTTCCTTCGAAATTTCTTTCATCAATGAAGCACCTCTTCCCTTATCTCCCATCAGTGTAAGCACTTCGAGAATCATGGCTTTATCGCGCAAATCGCTTCCAAAAGTGAAACTAAGTTCACGGTATTTCGGAATGGTGGTTGTGGCATTGTTCACCAGTTTTCGAGCAATATCACTTTGTCCGGACAACTGATACGCCGCAGCCAGTCGCCATTTGGCAGCAACACTCAGGTTCGCGGATTCACGCAATCGGTTCATGGCTCCAAGGTCGGGCGATTTTGCCAATGCGAGGGTGTATAAACGATACGCTTGTGTGAGGTCATCATACTGACGCACTCCATAGTCAGTGTTGGAAGCTTGCAAACGCCAGTTGCTTGCCATTTTTTTCTGGTAACGGATCCAATTGCTCTTCAATCCGGAAGGTACTCTGTATCCTTTGGCTTCAGCTTCGAGGAGGAAATGTCCTGCATAGGTTGTTCCCCATTCGCTGGATTCATTTCCACCCGGCCAATAGGAGAATCCACCTTCGCTGTTTTGGAACAATTGAATGCGTTGAATGGCGCTGTTGACGTTATTGGTTATTTCGCGGCGGAAGTTGTTATCCAGATCCATCACATTGCTTAAAAACAATTGAGGGAAGGCTGCTGATGTAGTTTGTTCAATACATCCATGCGGATAAGAAATGAGGTATTTCAGACGGTTTCCAAAGTCAACCATCGGGAATGAAGAAACTTCCACCGTGATTTTATTAGTTCCTTCCATACCACGTAAAGCATATTTCGGATTCCACTCTTTACCAGGCTCCACAACGGTTTCCACTACATCGGTTTCTTTAGGATTTGGTGTGCGGACATCGATTTCAATTTCGTAACGCGCAACTTCTTTTCCGCTGCGTGCAACAATATTGACTTTCCCTACACCTAATTTTTCAGCAACCTGTAAATCGAAATTCACCACTTCATCACCAATCTTGTTGAACTTCACTGTTTTTTTCGTACCGTCTTTTGGTTTCAAAAATTCGTTGGTCGTGATTTCAATCGAAACATCTTTCACATGTTTTTCCATGGCGAAAACATTTACCGGCAATGCAACCGATTCACCCGGACCAAGCACGCGAGGCAATGTTCCAAGCACCATCAAAGGATTGCGCACAGGAACGGTTTTTTCGGCATTTCCATAACGTTCATCCTGACCGGCCACGACCATTACACGCACCGAACCAACATAATTCGGAATCTCTACATGATGAATTCCCATTCCAAACGGCTTGAGTTCAAATGGTCCTGCGAAATACACCATAGGTTTAAAACGATTGGCTTTTGCTCCTTTTTTTCCTTCTCCTTCTCCGTCACCACCAATCGCTAAAAGCTTGTCAATTTTCCCGGTGAATGATCCCATCACCTGGTCATACAAATCCCATGTTTTTACACCCAATGCCTCACGTGCATTAAAATGTTTCCAAGGATCAGGTGTTTTGAATGAAGTCAAATCCAACAAACCTTCATCAACAATAGCCAAAGTATAGGTCATCGGTTTTCCGTTTTCTTCTCGAACGGTAATGGTTGTTTTGCTTTCGGGTTTTAACACCTCAGGCATCGCAAGCACAGGTTTAAGGTGCGAATCCGGATTCTCAACATTGATCGGTATTACACCATACAAACGAATCGGTAAATCGTTAGCCGTGGCCGAATGCGGTTGCAACAAGGAAATGTTCACAAAACAATTGGGTGTCATGGCGCTTGTTGTTTTGAATTCAAATTTCGTTTCACCCGCTTGTGTTTCTACCCAGAAGTGATCGATGAGACGAATACCGGATTCAATTGAAATCAGTGCTCTTCCTTTGCCTGAAGATGGGAAACTCACTTTCACGGTTTCTCCTACAGCATAAGTTTCTTTATCGGTGGAGAAACTCAACATCGTCGCATTTTCGTTGTCTTTGCGATTTGCTCTTGCCCAATAAGGCCAATCGATGTAGACGACCTGCGCAGTGGCATGTCCACTTTCAGGATCGCGCACATAAACAAGGTAGCGTCCCCAACTTGGACGGTTCACGCGAATGTTGAATTTTCCTTTTCCTGAGGTGGTATTGATGCGTGTGTCCAATATCGGACTAACACCATTGCTGGCGATATAAGAAGAAAGATCATCGCCGTAATTGTCCCACCAGTAACGCCATTGGATGTTAAACACTTTTACTTCGAGGTTGCGACGTGTTGCGGGTTTTCCGTTCTCATCGAGAGTTACAACATCCACCACATGGTCTTTGTCGGTTTCTAAGGTTCCGCTGTATTTATCGCCTTTGGGAACGCGAATTCCGACGTAATGTGTGTAAGGCGAATAATCAATGCTGTTGCGGTCGATGGAAAATTCTCCACCTTGTTCAAACACGCGTGTGGTAAAATAAGCGCGCAAAAATCCGGGAGCCGCATCACTGATGGCAAGTGTTGCATCGAATACTGCATTTCCTTCTTCATCCAATTGTCCGTTAAACACCACCAAATCTTCGGATGAAAAATTGCGCGTGATGTCATCAAAATTAAAGTCTTTGTATCCTTTGAAAGTAGTTGGAATGGAACTTACGGTTACATCCACTTTTGCTTCCAATCCTTTGGCAGGCGCACCGTGCAACCATTTTGAATTGAGTTTAATGCTATTGTTTCCGGCACTTACACCAAGTCGTTCTCTACCAAAATCCAGGTACACTTTTAACCTGTTCGGCTTAACTGTTTCAATGCGTAAAGTCTTGCTGAATCTGCGGTTTCCGACACCGATGTTCACGGTATAATATCCGGTCGGATCATCTTTTTGTGTTGCTGTGCGGAAATCATACAAGCCGTTTACATGTTTGCTTTTGACGTTTTTTGCAACCACAACACCTGCAGGATTTACCAATTCAAAGGATACAGGATGATTTTTCGGAAGAAGATTTTCTTTGTCTTCAATCATGAACGAAACATAAATGGAATCGCCCGGACGCCATACTCCGCGCTCCGCGTAAATAAATCCTTTTACACCACGTTGCACAGTTTCACCATCCACATCGAATTTCGACATAGACAAAGCTTCACCATCGCGCATGCGTAGGTAACCGCGTTGTGTACCGTTTTTAGCAACAACCACAAAGGGTTTATCTTTCAAGCGCACCGAAGCAAATCCATTTCCATCGCTTGTGGCTTTGCCCAAAAGTTGTTGTTGGTAATCGTAAAATTCCAAAGCAACTCCACCTAATGGGGTGGTGGTTCGGATATCGTTTACGAATACATTCATGATTTTATCCGAGCCTGCTTTCGCAATGATTCCGATATCGCTGATCAATACATTTTTGCTGACTTTTTTGTTGTAATAATAAGAAGGCTTACAAGGATCTTCACGTTCAGAATAATTGTAATCGTAATAATCGTATTCGCCTTCGTAGTAATAATCGTCGTAGTAATAACCACCACCCCACTCGCGTTCGGTCCACTCAGGTTCCTCTACAGACGAAGTTAATTCCCTCATTTGTGTAACGCCACTTTCGTCGGTTTGTCCGCAAGAATAGACCGAATACGACTGATTGAAACTCAATTCCACATGGTAAATCGCGCCTTGTTCCATTTTCACAATCGACGCTAAATCGATGGTGAACGTGTTCCAATCGTGCAGATTCATTTTTCCTTCTTTATCCAAATCGATACGCTTCGAAAGCACTTCTCTACCTACGCGACGCATTTCATAGGTTCCGTCGAAATCATTGACTTGTAAAAACTGTATGATGTTATTTTGGAAAATGCGTGTGACATGTACATCCACTGCTTTAAGGTTTACTGCTTCAAATGGAAACAACATTCCTTTTTCGCTAGTTGGAACAATGGTTCCTGTACCAACCAAACGTATTTCGGGTTTTAATTCTTCAAACACCAAATCAACCGATTCTTCATCGGGACAAGGATATCCCTGTACATTCTTCACGCCTCGGAAAACGTTGAATAATTTTGTTCCTGAGAGACGAACTGCGGGATAGATCATCAGTTTATGACCATCTACCACATAGCTGAAATTTTCAGCATCCTGAATGGTGACAAGTCCGTTGAAATTCTGCGATTCCAACAAAGGATCTGAATAATGTACTACCACATATTGTTCAGGTGTTTGGTTCACGTAAACATTCATGATTTTAAAATCACCCAATGCAGGAACCTCAAT
>JBIKKU010000240.1:0-5063 GCA_044360245.1 Flavobacteriales bacterium
GTGAATTGTTGCGATTGCTCTTGCATCATCCCTTTGTCGATAAGGTAGAAGCCGTGAGTAGCAGTCAGCATGGACAGCCCCTTTGGAAGATTCATCCCGATTTATTCGGAAGTGATCTGCATTTTATGGAAGCGCCAAGTGCTACGGACTTGTGGTTTTTGGCTTTACCGCATGGTGCATCTGTTTCTTTTTTGGAGAAACATGCAGCTCAATTGCCTAAAAAAATAATTGACCTCAGTCGTGATTTTCGTTTGCAAGAAAATCAGGAATGGTCGGGAAATAGCTTTGTTTATGGTCTTAGTGAATGGAATAAAACATCCATTCAAAGCTGCAGTTATCTTGCCAATCCCGGTTGTTTTGCCACAGCCATTGAACTCGCCATCATGCCTTTGGTGAAAGCCAATTTCATTGATGGGGATGTGCAGGTATTCGGAATTACAGGTTCCACAGGGGCCGGCGTGATGCCAAGTGAGCATACGCATTTCAGCAAACGTTTTGGAAATCATTCCACCTACCAGGCATTTTCTCATCCGCACATGGATGAAATACTTGAATCGACAGGCTTTTCGGGTGATCTGCATTTTATTCCCGGTCGTGGAGCCTTTGCCCGAGGCATTCACGTGACTTGTTTGATGAAGAGCAATGCATCGCAAAGTGTCATTGAGGAATGCTTTGAAAAGGCTTATTCTTCAGGTGTTTTTGTGAAACATGTTCCTTTTGCATTGGAACTGAAACAAGTCGTAAACACCAACAAATGTTACCTCAGTACCAAGAAAAATGGAGCAGTTTTGAAGGTGGAAGCCATCATTGATAACCTCCTGAAAGGCGCGTCGGGACAAGCGGTACAGAATATGAATCTTATGTATGGATTTCCGGAAGATTCCGGATTGCAATTAAAATCAGTGGTTTATTAAAAACGAAAAAAAATGAATGTCTTAGAAGTATATTCCCTGTATCCCTTTGAACTTGTTGCTGCGAACGGATCGGAAGCAATGGATGAAAACGGAAATACCTATCTCGATTTGTATGGTGGTCATGCGGTGATTTCCGTCGGACACCAACATCCCTCCTGGAAAAGCGCGCTGCATCAGCAATTGGAGCGTATTGCCTATTATTCGAATTCGGTACAAATTCCTTTGCAAAAACAATTCGCAGATGCTTTGGAAAAAATTTCAGGTGTAAAAGGATATGATTTGTTTTTGTGTAACTCAGGCGCAGAAGCCAACGAGAATGCCTTGAAAATTGCATCGTTTAGTAATGGTCGGACAAAAATCGTGGCGATGGAAAATGCTTTTCACGGTAGAACTTCTTTGGCTGTGGCCTGCACGGATGATCCTACTTTACAAGCTCCCGTGAATGGTACGCATGATGTCGTTTTTATTCCGCTAAATGATGTTGCAAGTGCCATGGAAGAAATTGATGAAAATACCTGTGCAGTGATTGTTGAGGGAATTCAAGGTGTTGCCGGTGTGCAGGTTCCTGATGCGGAATACTTGCAATTGCTGGAATCCCTGTGCAAGAAAAACGGAGCGCTGCTGATTCTGGATGAAATTCAATCGGGCTGTGGAAGAACGGGAAATTATTTTGCCTTCCAGGAATCCGGTATTCAGCCTGATGTGATTACCATGGCGAAGGGTATCGGAAATGGATTTCCCCTTGCGGGTGTGCTCGTAAAAAATTCCATTCCACATTGGAAAGGCATGTTGGGTACCACCTTCGGAGGAGCGCATTTGGCTTGTGCTGCAGGAAAGTCCGTTGCAGAAATTTTGCTTCATGAAAATCTCTTGCTGGAAGCGAGGGAAAAAGGAAAATATGTTTTCGAAAAATTATCGCTTCTTCCGGGTATAAAAGCAATACGCGGAAAAGGTTTGATGATCGGTATTGAAACCAAAGGCAACGCAGCTTTAATTCGGAAACAATTGCTGGAACAATTCCGCATTTTGACCGGATATAGCAGCGGACAAAATACGATTCGTGTTCTCCCTGCATTGAATGTGTCTTATGCCCAATTGGACAGGTTTCTGGAGGCTATGGCCGTGGTTTTGCAACATCAAGATCAGGAGGCAGCGGTATGAAGCACTTTGCATTTTTTCGTGAGATCGATCATCCCGAATTTCTTATTCATGAGTCAGAATTGCTTCTGAAATCCGCCCTAAAGAAACAAGCAGGAAAAGGAAAATGCATCGGATTGGTATTCTTTCAGGCGAGCACACGCACGCGCTTGTCAACCTGGAAAGCTGCTAAAATGCTGGGATTTGAAGTGGTATTTATTCAGGTCAATCAAGATACCTGGTCCCTGGAAACACAAGATGGCGCTTTCATGGATGCCGGAAAAACCGAACACCTGAAAGATTTTGCTTCCATGCTTGGTTTGTATTGCGATGTCATTGCCGTTCGTGCTTTTCCTGAATTATATGACAGGACAAAAGATCGGGAAGAAATTATTTTGCGGAGCATCATGCAATGGTCAGGCGTTCCTGTTATCTCCATGGAGAGTTCCATGGAACATCCCTTACAAGGATTGGCGGATGCATTGACGATTGCTGCATTGCGTGTAAAACGTCCGAAAATCGTGCTAAGCTGGGTGCCGCATGTAAAGCCTGTTCCGCATGCAGTGGCGCATTCTTTTTTGCAATGGACAAATTTACTTGATGCTGAATTGGTCATTACCCATCCCGAAGGAATGGAGCTTGATTCATCTTATTTGGGAAATGCAAAAGTGGAATACCATCAGCAAAAAGCCCTCGAAGGAGCCGATGTGGTGTATGCCAAAAGTTGGGCATCCTGGAGCGATTACGGCGCTTTTTATGCAAAGGGTGCGTCTTTTTATTTGGACGAAAAAAAAATGCAACACACCAACCATGCTGCATTCATGCATTGTTTGCCACTGAGAAGAAATGTGGAAGTCAGTGATGCCGTAATCGATCATCCACATTCATTGGTGCATCAACAGGCAAAAAACAGAATCCATTCGGCCCTGCTTGCCTTGCAACATGTATTAGACTAATACCAGGATGAAAACAAAACTTACCCTCATCAAAGCCGGAAGCGGAATTTTAGATGATCCCGGAGGACTATCGCTTTTCCTGAACCATTTCAAATCTTTGCATGGCTTGAAAATACTGGTTCATGGAGGAGGTGATGAATCATCGCGACTAGCAACTGACCTCCATATTTCAACAAAAAAAATAGATGGAAGAAGAATTACAGATGCGTCCATGTTGGATGTAATGACCATGGTCTGTGCAGGAAAAATCAATAAAAAATTAGTGGCCGAATTGCAGGGCATTGGTGTGCAATCCATTGGTTTATGCGGTGCAGATGGTAATTTATTGCAAGGAAAAAAGCGGAATTCACATCCTATCGATTACGGTTATGTGGGCGATGTGGTTGAAGAGGGAGTGAACATTGCTTTTTTACAAATGCTCTTAAATGCAGGAATGGTGCCTGTTGTAGCGCCTTTGGTGCATGATGGAATGGGGCAGCTACTCAATGCCAATGCCGATGGAGTGGCTAAAATTCTGGCGATTTCCTTGCAGAACTATTTTGATGTTCAACTGGTTTTTGGTTTTGGATTGCCCGGTGTTTTGCGGGATATCGCTCAGGCTGATTCGAAAATCGATAGCTTACATCTCGATGAAATTGCTGTCATGAAAAATCAAGGAATTTTTTCCGGTGGCATGTTACCCAAAATAGAAAGTGCTGTAGAGGCCGTCATTCAAGGCGTAGCTCAAGTGCGTATTGCCGATTTAAAACAATTGAATCAACTCGAATACAATCCCAATTATGGAACACGGATTTGCCACTGAGGCATTCAAAACAGCTGTTGCAAGATTGTGTCGCTTGATCGAAACACCTTCATTCAGTGGTTCGGAGCAGCATACAGCCGATTTTATTCAGCAACAATTGAATGACAAAAATTTTTTGGTTGAGCGCGTCGGACAAAACGTTTTTGCGAAAAGCAAGAAATTCAATCCGCTAAAACCTTCTTTGTTACTGAATTCCCACCACGATACCGTAAAACCGAATTCGGCCTACACACGTCAACCTTTTCATGCTTGCATTGAAGATGATAAATTCTTCGGGCTGGGCAGTAACGACGCCGGTGCATCGCTGGTGTGTTTATGGTCGTGTTTCGAATATTGGGCCGATCGGGATCTGCCTTTTAATTTGATTTTCGCTGCCAGTGCAGAAGAGGAAAATTCCGGCCCAAACGGTATTTCCGCCTTGATTCCGCACTTACCGGAGATTCACATGGCAATTGTTGGAGAACCAACATTAATGCAAATGGCCATTGCAGAAAAAGGATTGATGGTGATTGATGCCGTAGCACAAGGAAAGGCAGGACATGCTGCCAGGGAAGAAGGAATCAATGCCATCTATCAGGCACTGGAGGATATCGCATTGCTGAAAACGCTTGAATTTCCTGAAGTTTCCGAAGAATTAGGTCCTGTAAAATTTTCCGTAACCGTCATTCATGCCGGAGAACAACACAATCAAGTACCCTCCGAATGCCGCTTCACCATTGATGTTCGCAGTACCGATGCAGCCTCCAATGAAACGGTTTTTTCCTTTCTTCAATCCCATCTGAAAAGTGAGTTGCATGCTCGTTCCTTTCGTTTGCAACCCACTTCCATTCCCAAAAATCATCCCTTGGTGCAAAGTGGATTGGCTTTGGGGAGGAACTGTTACGGATCGCCAACCACTTCGGATAAAGCCCTGATGCCATGGCCTGCATTGAAATTAGGTCCCGGCTTTTCGGGACGCTCCCACATGGCCGATGAATTTGTTTACCTCCATGAAATCGAGGAGGGGATTGACTTATACCAAAAATGGATAGCACAATTAATACCGTATTACCATGACTAAAATCTGGCAAAAATCAACAAGCAAACACCTTTCCTGGATGCATGAATTTACGGTAGGAAAGGACCGCGAAATGGATCTTTATTTGATGGCTTACGATATTCAGGCATCGAAAGTCCATGCGGAAATGCTGTGCAAACAAGGCTTTTTGACCCAACAGGAACTGCATGCACTTCAAACCGGATTTGCCGTATTGG
>JBIKKU010000241.1:0-5043 GCA_044360245.1 Flavobacteriales bacterium
GTCCACTCGGAGGTACAGGCGATGGCATTTGGAACCGTGATGCCATTGTTGCAGAACGCTCCGGATTTGATTGTTCCAAAGGTCATCCAGCCATGGGCAATTACCATCACCATCAAAATCCAAGTGCATTTAATCTCGACTTGAATGTGGTTTCTACGATTTGTAATTTATATGCAGCCGACGGTCTATACACCATTGATAGCACACAGCATTCGCCGCTATTGGGATTCGCATACGATGGTTTTCCGATTTATGGTGCCTATGGTTATAAAAATTCAGACGGAACCGGAGGAATTGTTAGAATGAAATCCGGATACCAATTGCGTAACATCACCGTAAGGACACATTATGCCGATGGAACAAACGTTACCGATGGTCCTGCAGTTAGCACTACTTATCCGCTTGGCCTTTTCCGCGAAGACTATGAATTTGTATCGCATGCCGATGAAGATTATTTGGATGAACACAACGGTCGTTTTTGCATTACACCGGAATATCCCATGGGAACTTATGCCTATTTTCTTACGGTAGACGAAAACTGGAATTCAGCCTATCCCTACGCTGTAGGACCTTATTTTTATGGCACTTACCAAGCTGCGAAAGTCACGAACATTTCTGAAAGCACGACAACTTACAATCCAAGTACCGGGTTTTCCGAAAATGAAAATGCAGGTTTTGACCTCACGATTTATCCAAATCCTGCCAGCGATTTAATTGCTATTCAGGCGAAAGGTTTGTTGGAAAATAATGTCACGGTGGAATTGTACGACCTCACCGGAAAATTGATTCAAACCACTCAAATCCTGCAAGGAAGCACCATCTGGTACCTCGACACCAGAACACTTTACAATGGAGAATATTTTATCACAATAAGTGACGGTCAGCAACGCATTACTAAACCGGTAGTGATTGCGCGGTAATCGTCCTCTATTATTTTCTTTAAAAAAGTCGTTTCATTCGGAACGACTTTTTTTATTCTACTTCAATTCAAAAAAACACCCCGCACCTTTTTCAAGTATGCGGGGTGTTATCAAACAAACAAAAAACAACGTATCTGATCAGCCGAGTAATTGTTTTACCAGCTGAGAAATGAGTTTACCATCGGCTTTGCCTTGCAGCTTTGCCATAGCCGGACCCATTACTTTACCCATGTCGGCCGCAGAACTTGCACCAACACTTTGTATGACTTCCTGAATTACTACTTTCACTTGTTCCTCGCTCATTTGTTCAGGCAAGTAGGCTTTAATGATGTTCGCCTGAAATACTTCGGGCTCTTCCAATTCAGGGCGACCTTGTTGCTTGTAAATCTCTGCAGATTCCATGCGTTGCTTATACATCTTCTGCAAAATTTTTACTTCCGCATCTTCTGTCACGTCACCGGTACCTTTGGTAGATTCGAGCAGGAGCGCTGCTTTAATGGCTCGCAAAGCTTCAAGCTTTTCTTTTTCTTTCGCAAGCATCGCCGATTTGATGTCGGCATTTATTTTTTCAGTTAAGCTCATAAATTTTTGTTTTTTGGAGAAGAGCGGATCCAAGATGTCAGACCCGCCTCCACCAATCATTATTAGCCTTAATCTTTAGTCAACGTTATCGTGTAAAAACGAATTGTTACTTCTCAACCCGCCGTTTTTCTTTCCGTTTTCGTCGGTCTCTTCGGAAATGGTGTATTTCGAAATACTCGACTCGGAAGAATGTTTGGTTTCGTTGAGGGAAACATTTCTGCGCAAGTAAGCAGGAGTGCTTTCAAGATCGTTCAATCCGCTTGGTGTTTTCAGTTTTGCCGAAAGTTCCTTGATGCGGGCCAAACGCTCATTAGCGCGACGCTGTTGCTCTTCTGCAGAAAGTCCTTTTTCACTTACCGAATCTTCGGGGAAAAGCATCGGTTGTGCCTGTGGTGTAGTGTTCACTTCGGCACGCACTTCGTTTTTCTTTTCTTCAACGGGAGTGTGGACTTCATTTTTTACCTCGTTCTTGATTTCATTGTCCTCTGTTAACCAATGCACGATTTTTTTCTCTTCTACTTCTTGAGTTTTTGGAGTTTCTTCGATTGGTTTTACCTCGACACGAATTTCTTGAACACTAGGTTTTTCTGCTTCAACAGTTTTTACTTCGAATTGGAAATCATCCTCATCTTCGGCAATAACTTCTTTGTATTCATTCACCGAAGGAGTTTCAGCAGCAGGAGCAATGGTCTTTTCAATGATGCTTTCCTCTTCCAATTGATGCACAACAGGCGATTCCACTTCATTCACCACAGTGGTTTCAATCGTGTTTACAACAGGAGTTTCAATGGTATTCACCACAGGACTTTCCACGATTTTTAAAACAGGTTCATCTGTTGGAATTTCCTGAACTGCGGGCTTTTCGGAAACGATTTCCGGACCTGCATTTTTCAAATACGGTTCTACGGTTGCATCAAAATTCACCGGAGCGCTCATTTGCGTTGGCGATGAAATTGGAGATGTCAGCGGAGCATTGTTTACCACCGGCAGATCTTCGGTAAGCGTCACCACTTTTTTCTCCGGAGCCTTCATCGGAATTCCGGTATCCGGTGTACGATTGAATCCTGTAGCGATAACGGTAACCAATACCGAATCACCCAAAGATTCATCATATCCGTGACCCCAAATTACATCTGCAGTTGAACCTGCTTCTTCCTGAATGTAATCGGTGATTTCAGCAATCTCATCCATGGTAACCTCTTGCAATCCGTAAGAGATATTGAGCAATACATATTTTGCACCAAGGATATGATTATCGTTGAGCAATGGTGAAGAAAGTGCTTTCTCCACTGCAACGCGTGCACGACTCTCACCCGAAGCAAGAGCGCTACCCATAATGGCCACACCACTGTCGCGCATTACAGTATTCACGTCGTTGAAGTCAACGTTAATCAGTCCGGTTACGGAAATCATTTCGGCAATGCCACGAGCTGCAGTGTTCAATACTTCATCTGCCTGACCAAAAGCATTGGCCAATGTCAGATTTCCATACATCTCACGAAGCTTGTCGTTGTTGATGACCAGAAGGGTATCCACTGCCTGACGCATGTTTTCCAAACCTTCCTCGGCTTGTTGTTTTCTCTTTTTTCCTTCGAAGGAGAAAGGAATGGTAACAATCCCCACAGTGAGGATGCCCATTTCTTTTGCTGCTTTTGCAATTACCGGAGCAGCACCGGTTCCGGTTCCACCACCCATACCTGCAGTGATAAATACCATGCGGGTATTTTGCAACATGGATTTAATCTCTTCGATGTTTTCAATGGCCGCATTGCGTCCAACTTCAGGAATTGCACCTGCTCCAAGTCCGGAGGTTAGGCTTTTCCCCAATTGGATTTTGTTTGGAACCGGACTCAAATCGAGCGACTGACTATCGGTATTGCACACGATAAAATCAACACCCTTGATTTGCTGGCGATACATGTAGTTAACAGCATTGCTGCCACCACCGCCGACTCCGATCACCTTAATGATGGCGGAGTTTTCTCGAGGCATTTCAAATTTAAGCATAACGTTATTTTTTGTTTGTTGTTTGTTTGCTGTAATTGTTGTTGGAGGAATTTTCAATTAATCGATGTCTTCTTCGAAAAACGATTTCCCAACTTTTCCGAAAATCTTTTCAAAGAAGTTGCCTTTCGTTTTTTGCGAATGTGTTTTGATATGTGCTGATTTTCCACGGTTTTGTTTGTCGTATTTCTGGAATCCCATTTGTACAAGTCCAACACCGGTGGAGTACATCGGACTGGTTACTTCGTCGGCACCTTTTGCAAGATGTTCAGTGGGATAACCAATACGCGCATCCATTCCTGTGATGTATTCAAACAATTGCGTGATGTGTTTCAATTGAGAACCACCACCTGTCACGACGATACCACCGATGAGCTTTTTCTCGTAACCGGAGTTTTTGATTTCGTAATACACGTGCTCAACAATTTCTTCCATTCTCGCCTGAATGATGGAAGCCAAATTGCGCACGGAAATTTCCTTCGGTTCACGACCGCGAAGTCCGGGAATGCAAACGATTTCGTTCGCCTGACTTTCGCTTGCCAATGCCGAACCAAATTTTACTTTCAGCAATTCAGCTTGTTTGTGAATGATGGTACATCCTTCTTTGATGTCTTCAGTGATGACATTTCCACCAAAAGGAATCACTGCAGTGTGGCGAATAATTCCATCCTGGAAAATGGCAATATCGGTTGTACCACCACCAATGTCCACAAGCACTACACCTGCTTCTTTTTCTTCTACACTCAGCACTGCTTCGCTTGATGCAAGAGGTTCAAGAATGAGTTCATCCACTTCCAATCCGGCCTTGGCAACGCATTTGTGAATGTTTTTCGCCGCAGCGATTTGTCCGGTGATGATATGAAAATTCGCTTCAAGACGAATTCCCGACATACCAATCGGATCTTTAATCCCTTGCTCGTTATCTACAATATATTCTTGCGGAAGCACATGAATGATTTCTTCACCGGGGAGCATGACCAATTTGTACATGTCCTCGATGAGTGCATCAATGTCCTCTTGTGCAATTTCATCTTCAATGGTATTGCGCGTGCGGATACCACGATGCTGGAGACTTTTAATGTGTTGTCCGGCAATACCAACATTTACCACATTAATTTCCACACCCGATTTCCGTGAGGCTTCCTCCACTGCAGCGCGAATCGATGCCACCGTTTTTTCGATGTTCGATACCACTCCGCGGGTTACGCCTACCGATTCCGACTTTCCTAAGCCGAGAATTTCGATTTTTCCGTGTTCGTTACGGCGTCCCACCAGGCAGGCGATCTTGGTGGTTCCGATGTCGAGTCCGACGATGATTTCAGGTGATTCCATATGTGTTGTTTGTTTGTTGTTTGTTATTCTTTTTTAAGCTCATTTTCGCGAGCAAACGATTTGGTTTTTGTATTTCAGGTTAATGGTATCGTAACGGTTCCATCCGGTTTTGTTCAATCCCTTTTTGTAAAAGGCCATGAGCTTATTGAATTTCCCTTCCATGTTGGTGGTGTCTCCAATTATGATGCGGTGATCACCAACAATG
>JBIKKU010000242.1:0-5042 GCA_044360245.1 Flavobacteriales bacterium
ATCGCCTTTGATTACCGCAATCAATTGATCCAATTGCACGCTATCTCCTTCCTTTAAAGGGAGGTCCTGCAAAATACCGGAAACAGTGGAATACACTTTGTATTCGCCGCCCGACTTAATCGTGCCTGAACCATAAACCGATTCGGTAATGGAACGTTTTTCAGGTTTAATTCCTTCTTCTTTTTTTCCGCATGCGAAAAGAAAAACCAAAGGCAATGAGAAGAAAATTAGATGTTTCATAAAAACCAATCTGGGCGCAAAATAGTGAAAGCCATTACAGTGCCAATCTGACCAAAATCAGCAAAAGCATGATTTCAATCAGTTGCACCCTTTTAAAGACGAATTGCAAAGAAAGATATTGGAATCAAATCGTTTTTTTACCCAACATTTTTTGGATCCAGGTTAAATGTCCCGCATGTGTTCCTTCATGAAAAATAGCATGACGGATTACCCCGCGAAAAGTTCCTTGTCCGTTGATCTGAAACCCCGTGGTCGTTGGCAAATCCATTTCTTCGGGACGAATGCTTCGGATGCGGTCCAAACAGGCTTGGTGTACTTTTTCCAAAGTCTGCAATACCTCTTCAACAGGAGGGTATTCTTCTTTCCCCGGAATCGCTGCTCCCATGCCAAACATTTTTGCCCATGAAAACTTTACAATTTCTGCTCCGGTTGAACGCAACACCAAATAGTTTTCAGTCGTGGCTAAATGGCCTGCAATCCACAAAGCTGAATTCAAGGTTTTTCCATTGGCGGAAAAGGTTTGATAAAATTCATCACCACTAAAATCGGATAAGGCACGCAATGTAAAACTGCGGTGGTAATCGAGCATTTCTGCCAGGACTTCATTTTCGGATTGAAACATGGTTTTGGGGTTTTCCCAAAACTAAGCAAAAAGCTTATTTACGGATGTAAATTCCGATACCTACAGGTGTTGACCATGCAAAGGCCAGGGAACGTTCAACGAATGGCTCTAAATCGGGCACCATAAAAAAGGACGCTACTTTAGGGCAATTGAGGTTACCCCAGGAAGGAGCCATTTCTTGTGTTCCGGGCAAGATCATGACCACATGACCATATTTATCTCCTTCGCTGATAGCAAGAGCTGCCTTGCCATTGTTTGCTGCCTTTTGCGCTTTATCCAAAGCCAACTGATCATTGGCATCACCTGCGCGTTCCCAAAGATTTGATGCTTTAACTTCGGGAAGGATTTCTTCAAAATCGATGTATTCACCATCACTTCCTTTGAAGTCTTCGATGCCGTAAAACTGACAAATGGCTTTTGCAATAAAATATTTGCAGGTGAGTGAATTCTCGGAATTGTCTCTGCAATAGGTAAACGATTCCAACAATTCATCAACATCGGGACGTGATTGGATCGTTGAAGAATCGACCGGTAGATTTGAGGTGTTTTGATTACCGGAAACTGTATCGGCAGTAGACAGTTGATTCCCTTTCTGGATTTCAGGAGTTGATGTTTGTTCAGCACTACAAGCACTGAGCAAAACACAAGCTAAGGATATCGATGCAAGTAATCTCATTCGGGGCTGCAAAGGTAATAATTACAAATCGGGTAAAAAACCGGTATTGCATCCTTTTGCGTAGCTTTGTCACCCAATATGCATGCCAGATTCGTTCAACTTAAGCCCGGTAAAGAGAGATCGATCGAAAGATTTCATCCTTGGGTATTTTCGGGTGCCATTCAAAAAACCGAGGGCAATCCCGAAGATGGCAATTTTGTTGAGGTTCGGAACGCTAAAGGAGAAACTTTGGCTCATGGGCATTATCAAAAAGGAAGTATCACGGTAAGGGTTCTTCATTTTGGCAGCATCTTATCCGATGTCCTATATCAGGAGAAAATTTCTTCTGCATGGGACTTACGTTCCGGATTAGGACTTACCTCAAACGACAAAACCAATGTTTTTCGTTTAATTCATGGCGAGGGCGATGGATTACCCGGATTGGTGATTGATTATTACAACGGTCATTTGGTAGTGCAATGCCATTCTATTGGCATGTTTCGCGACCGTGAGAAAATTACCGAAGCCTTGCGTAAAGTGATTGGTCCGCAATTGAAAAGCATTTACGATAAAAGTTCCGAAACACTGCCCGCTCCTTATAACAAAGAAAGCAGTGGTTATTTGTGGGGATCACAGGAAGGAAGTGTTGAAGTAGTAGAAAATGGTCAGCGCTTTATGATCAATTGGATTACCGGTCAAAAAACCGGATTCTTCATTGACCAGCGCGAAAACCGTGCATTATTGGCACGATACGCCAATGGAAAAAAAATCCTGAATACCTTTTGCTATTCAGGCGGCTTTTCGGTTTACGCATTGAACGCAGGAGCCAGAGAAGTGCATTCGCTCGACAGTTCCAAAAAAGCGATTGAGCTTACGGAAGAAAATATTGCCTTGTGCAACGCATCCGACAAACACCGTTCGATTGTAGCAGATGCTATTCCCTATTTGCGGAATATTGAAAAAGATTACGATATCATTGTTTTGGATCCTCCTGCTTTTGCAAAACACCTCAGCGCAAAACACAATGCCATTCAGGGATACCGAAGACTTAACGAAGAAGCTATTCGCCAAATTAAATCGGGTGGTATCATCTTTACTTTTTCTTGCTCGCAGGTTATCGACATGGAATTATTTACCGGTGCAGTTCTTTCTGCCGCCATTAATGCCAAACGAAAAGTGCGCATTTTACATCGCTTGCACCAACCGGCCGATCACCCTATTAGCATTTTTCATCCCGAAGGCGAATACCTGAAAGGATTAGTTATTTATATAGAATAATTTCATGTTAAAATCCAACCTGCGCTATAGCGAAATATTATCTGTCGCTTCTCCCATTATGGTTGGAGTTTTCGTTCAGTTTGCCGTTATCATTACCGACAGTGCGTTTCTTAACCGTGTAGGCACACTCGAATTTAACGCATCGGGAAACGCAGGCATGTTGTATGTGACCCTTTACATGCTGGCGATGGGAATTTCCAGCGGTGCACAAATCATTATTGCTCGTCGCGATGGTGAAAAAAACTTCGGAGTAGCAGGCGAACTTTTTCGTCAAACCAATTTTGTGCTTATTCTGAATGCCTTACTATTTGTTGCACTTGTATTGATCAGTTCTTTTTTCCTGCTTCCATATATTGTATCGGACATTCCAACCATGGAATACATGCAGGACTTTCTGCTGGTACGTTCCTGGGGTTATCTTTTTTCTTTGCCCGTTTTGGCTTATCAGGCTTTTTATTCCGGAATCGCTCGCACAAGAATCATCATGTATTACACCATGATTACAGCAGGGGTAAATGTCGTGCTCGATTATTGCATGATTTTCGGAAAATTCGGTTTTCCGCAGATGGGCTTGGAGGGTGCTGCATTAGCTACTGTGCTATCTGAAGCCGCTGCTTTGGCTTTCGTATTTTTTTATACCCGCGCAGATCGGAGCATTATCGATTACAAAATTCAGCGTCGTTTTTCTCCGGATAAAAAAATGATTCGGGAAATCCTGAACTTATCCTGGCCTTTGATGTTGCAGGGTGTGCTTTCAACGGGAACCTGGACGGTATTCTTCTTTTTCATCGAACATCTCGGTCCGAGAAATCTCGAGATTTCGCAGTCGATTCGCATGTTTTACCTTATTGCTTTGATACCTGTTATGGGACTTGGCGTTGCTACCCGCACATTCGTTTCGCACTTGATTTCCGAAAACCGAACCGATGAAGTTCCGGGAAGTGTATTGAAAATTATTTTTATCAATGTCATCGCCACCTTGTTGCTAACGCTTCCAAATTTGTTTTTTCCCGAATGGGTAGTACCTGTTATTACACAAAATCCGGACATCCTTTCGGACACGGCATTCACCTTGCAAGTGGTTACAGGCGCGATGTTTTTACTGGCCATTACACAACCCATGCTCAACATGATTGCAGGCGCCGGCGATTCCAAAGCTTCTTTCCGTATTGAGGCATCGAGTATTTTCATTTACTTCTTTGGTGCATGGTATTTTACCATGTATCATCCTCAACCCATTCACATTGTTTGGTGTATGGAGTATGTGTATTTTGGTTTTACGTTTATTTTTTCTTTGATGGTGATTCGCACCGGAAAATGGAAACACATTCAAGTTTGATATGAGTTTTAAAGTCGTCTTCATGGGCACGCCCGATTTTGCCGTGCACAGTTTGAAAACCCTGCACGAAAACGGAATTGAAATTGCAGGTGTTGTTACTGCAACCGATAAACCCGCAGGAAGAGGTCAGAAACTCACTCCTTCTCCTGTAAAACAGTATGCCGAGCAACACGGTTTGACAGTCTTGCAACCCGAAAAACTTAAAGACGAAAATTTCTTGCAGTCACTTCAAAATTTGCATGCCGATTTATTTGTGGTGGTTGCTTTCCGCATGTTGCCTGAAGCTGTGTGGACCATGCCTCCCAAAGGTACCATCAACCTGCACGCTTCATTACTCCCCATGTACAGAGGAGCAGCGCCGATCAATTGGGCTGTAATGAATGGCGAAAAAGAAAGCGGTATTACCACCTTTTTCATTCGTCAGGAAATCGATACAGGAAACATCATTGCTAAGGAAAAAGTAAGTATTGAAGAATCAGACAATGCAGGAAGTTTACACGATAAACTCATGGTGCGAGGTGCTGAACTTTTGCTGCAAACCGTTCGCTCCATTCGCGACAATACGTATACCACTATTCCTCAAGAAACGCTTCTGGCAGAAATGAAAGAAGTGAAAAGTGCTTTTAAAATCTTTAAAGAAGATTGTCACTTGAACTGGAACCATTCCACCGAAAAAATTCACAACCTGGTGCGTGGTTTATCGCCCTATCCTGCAGCATGGAACGATTTGCATCAGCCGGGAAAGGAAGCGGTAAATCTTAAGATTTTTAAAACAAAAAAAACAACAGGACAAGGTACTCCGGGTGCTTTGGAAACGGATTCCAAAACCTACATTAAAGTATTTACCAACGACGGAGCTTTACTGATTGAGGAATTGCAACAGGCCGGAAAAAAAAGAATGCACGTAG
>JBIKKU010000024.1:0-17450 GCA_044360245.1 Flavobacteriales bacterium
ATGAAGTTTCTTATTGGAGCAAATCACTTTCACAAACCGAAATCCGAGATTTAATGTGCAAGAGTTTGGTAGGTACAGAAAGCAATCTCATCGGATATTGGACATTGAATACAGCGGCCTTAGGTGCGAATGGAGTTCCCGATGCAACAAGCAACAGTTACCATGGCACTATGCAAAATATGGTGGCCGGAGAAATTGTAACATCAGCAGCACCTATTGGTATTTCAAGTGTATACACCTATACCACATCATGGTCCGGAGTCAATTTATTCCATGTTTCTCCCGAAGGTGATTCTTTGCAGGTTTCATCAGTTTCTTCTGCAACTGTAAACGCCGTTCATATTTACCATGTTACTTCAGTTCCAAATACCACTTCCGGAATTACAGGCTATGGTGGAAACGATCATTATTTCGGCGTTTTTAAATCGGTATTGGCAGGAGGAAGCGGAACTTACACGGCAAGGTATTACTACCGTCAGAATGATGCTTATCAGGCTTCATCAACAGTAGACCCCGATTACGACGAAAACAATTTACGCGTATTTACACGGAGCGATAATGCGGCTACGCCTTGGACCATGAATGCTGCCGTACCTACAACTTCATCAAAAACAATTGCATTAACCGCGATGTCGACCGAATTTATGCTCGGCTATTTAAACAGTACTGCGGCATTACCTATTGAATTGTTGTTTTTTGAAGCATTGGCCCATAACAATAGCACCTTATTGGATTGGTGCACAGCAAGCGAAATCAATAACCATTATTTTACGATTGAAAGAAGTCAGAATGGTTCCCATTTCGAATCCATAGCACAAATTCCGGGTGCAGGTAATAGCAATCAGAACTTATGTTATTCGGCAAACGATTTACAACCTTACCAAGGCATCAATTATTACCGTCTAAAGCAAACAGATTACAATGGTGCTTCAACCTATTCGCAGGTGGTGACTGTTTTCTTCTCCGAAAAAAACACTGTATTACTCTACCCTAATCCGGCGAACGAATTGATCTATATTCATTCATCCGGTTCCAACCCATTGCAAGTTGAAATTTGTGATGCTCAAGGAAAGCTTTTGGTTCAAACATCCTTACAACAAAACCAAGCTGAAATCAATGTTTCCGGATTATATCCAGGAATATATTTTATGCGCGTTTTCGATGGAAACGAATGGACCAATCTATCTTTCATCCGAGAATAACCGAAAAGATTAAAACTTTAAAACGCACCATCAGCGCTCTATGTGCTGTATCTTTTCTTCTACCCAATTCAAAAAATCGAAATACAACCTGAAGTTTTTTCCAAAACTGCTTTTGTAAAATCGATGCAATTCTTTTTGAAATCCTTGAAACATTTTCATTCGATCAGTACTACTTAAATCGCCATATCGCACATAATCTCGCGAAATAAACCGGAGAAGCATTGTTTCAAATTCACCGTAAATTCCGGATTTCTTCAACTGTGCGCGAAGTTGTTGTACCGACTGCTTAATATGTTCTGTTTGTCCCGATTCAATTTCGTTAATCAAATACAGTATTCTTGAAAACGAAAAGATGTCTTTACTAAAACCATGTTGACCGGGATTTACGGATTGTAAAAACCACTTGGTAGCTAACCTTCTTTGCTGCAATTGGTAATAGGTTTTTGCAATTTCAAAGCGAATAAACTTGAGTTTGAAAAATTCGAGTTCTTCTCCATTTTCTTCCACAAAAGCTACAACTTCAGGTAAAAATTTTTCCACTTTATGATGATCACCGCTTCTGCGCAATACAATCAATTCAAACTGATAAATACGTGTTTGCGCCAATACTTTAAAGTGAGCTGAATCAAGTTCATGGATTTTGGATTTCAAAAATTTAAGCACACGACGAAACTCAGAGGTCTCTCCAAAACATACGGCAATAGTGCCCAAATAAGCGGAACAGGCATTTAAGAAATACCCGGAAAAAGATTGAGTAGCCTCCTGATGATTCATAACGGCACGGTACATTTTCTGAGCATATCCATGCGCCTTCAACCACTCACCGGAGGAAGCGAAATAAAGGTAATGGATGTAATCGAAAATCAATTTAACCTGAAGTGATGACACTTGTTTTTCGGGCAATTTCAATGCACTTACAATTTTTTTCCATCGTGCCTGATGTGCCGCATTTCGAAAATAACTGTATTCAGCCGACCACTCCAGCAACACCTCTTGTGCATGAATAAAATCCTGTAATACTTCATATCGTTTCAATACCGAAAGTTTCTCGCGGGTAATTTTTTGCCGGTTAAAAACCTGTACTTGCCCGGCCATTTGTTCCTGCATGGAAAGGATTCTAAGCAAGCCCATAAAATTTTCGCTACGTTCCGCTACCGTGTATTCCTTTTTTAAAATTTCAATCGATTGGTCGTAGAGTTTTCTTCGCATCAATATTTCCGCTTCCTGCAAACGATTTTCCCAATCAAAATCAGACTCATGAAAGCGCCTTAAGACCGTGAGCAATTGCTTGTACAAATAATGTTTTTTGACATCTAGTTGAGTGATGAATTTCTTTTCGGAAAATTCCTTTTTCAAAAGCACTTCATCATACACTTCCATCACCGTCATCCGGTCAAACAACAATGCGTAATCGGCATTGGGTTTAAGTTGACGCTTGTAATACTTCTTTTCTTCCGGACTCAATTGCTGAATCAATTGAAAAATTGCATCATTTTTAAGCATAAAAATTAGTCAAAAGTATTATCAATAAAGGAAATTATAAAATATAGCCTAAAATAGATAATTATTTGATTTGGAACATGGCCTACCGTAGATTTGAACCATAAATCTCAATGCCATGAGAAAAGTTTTGACCCTGCTTCTGTTTGTTCTGACCATTGGTCGTTTGCAAGCACAAATATGTGATACCGGAGGAAATTTGGTTATCTACTCCAATTACGATGGTGGAATTTTAACTATCAACGTCGACCAAAACATTCCCAATTTAAAAATCGGGATTTGCACCTACGAACCTGTGCAAGTCAACATAACCGGTCCATTTGTGGGAAATGTTACTCAAGTGATTTATGCAGGATTCAATTCAGCACAAAACAACAACAATTGCGGACTCGGAAATTTTCCTACTTCGGTAACAGGAGTTTCATCCTCGATTGTAACCATTAATCCTGCACAAAATCCACCATCTGTTGGGTATACTCCTGCACATGGAAACGGTGCCGGTCCATGGGGAGGAATCATGATTGGCGCTGCAGGAAGTTGCGACACTACCATGGATGCCGGAGGAGTAAATACTCCCGATGAAATCGTTTATTATTTCGAAACAGCCACCGGAGGAACTTTACGTTTTCATCACACGCAATATGCATGTTGGATGAATCAAACACTTAGCCTTTCCGCAGGTGGTACCTGTTGCATAGAACCTCCCGCAGCAGGCGGAAACAATGGCTGTAACGCAAACGGAAACGTTGTGATTTATTCCAATTACGACGGTGGAATTCTAACCATCAATTGCGACCAAAACATTCCTAACATGAAAGTGGGGATCTGTACTTATGAGGCTGTACAGGTGAATTTCGTCGGACCATTTGTAGGAAACATTACGGAAGTGATTTATGCCGGATTTGATGGCAGCAACAACAACTGTGGTTTTAATCCACCCACAACAACCATCACAGGAGTTTCTTCTTCGATTGTCACCATGTATTCGCAAACCCTCGGGAATATTGCCATTGCAAGCTATTTAGGCGAACCTCTTGCACCGGGATTTCCACCTTTGGTGAATTGCATGACTGGAGCAGAAGGAAGTTGTAACAACTCCAATTCAGGTGGAGGAAATTCCGCACCGCAAATCGTGCAATTTTTCTTATCTGAATTTGGCGCAGGATCTGTTTTGTTTTCACATTTCGTACAATACAATTGTTACAACGGAACATTTAATGTGAGCGATGGCGGAAACTGTTGTTTGGAAACTCCCACCACGCCGCCCAATCCGATTTATATCGGAAATGGAGATTATGATTTTATCATTCCTAGCGATACGAATTTGTGCAATGGACCCATCACCATCGATTTATCAGCTTATCAAGTCCTCACACAACCCCCAACCTATCCGGGATATGTATGGAGCGATGGAACTACCGGACCAATCATTACCATTACACAACCCGGAACCTATTCATTTTATGTAGGAGATTATTGTCATTACGACCCCAGCAACTGGTTAACCGACACGATTGTAGTTACTGCCTGTTGTACACAACCTCCTGCTCCACCAACATCAGGAAATCAGTCGTATTGCGTAGGAGATCCTTTAAATCCAATAACTGCAGTGCCGGGAACAAATGGTTCCATCACATGGTATAGTGATGCTGCTTTAACCAATGTTATTGGCTCAGGAAATTCAATCAACCCTTCCAACACCGTGGGCACAACAACCTACTATGCAACGGATACAGACAATGGTTGCGAGGGCCCACCAAGTACATTAACCATTACCATTAATCCATTGCCGACTTTTACCGTAAGTTCTTCCACCGGATCAAATGCAATTTGCCCGGGATCAAGTTTGGTGCTTAGCTCTTCCGCTGCAACCGGAAACACTTGGACCGGCGGAATCACAACACCAACACTCAATGTCACTTCTGCCGGTACTTACAATTTAACCGTAAACAATGGAACTTGCAGTGCCGATACAAGCATCACGATAATTTCCGGAACAGCGCCAAACGCAAGTATTTCCGGACCTACCAGCGTATGTCAGAATACACCATTTTCACTCACTGCTGCAGGAGGAGGAACATACACCTGGAGTTCAGGTGAGACAACATCTTCCATCAATACCAGCTTAAGCACAACAACAAGTTTTACGGTTATTGTTTCAAACGGACAATGCACGGACACAGCATCACAATCCGTTACCGTTTTAAGTCCAAGTCCTGTAAATGCAAGCGGTTCAGCTACTATTGTGATTGGCGGAAGCACAACACTCAATGCAACAGGAGGATCCGGAAGTTATACATGGTCACCTCCTGATGGTTTAAGTTGTACAACCTGCGCTTCACCCGAAGCCGGTCCGATGCAAACCACAACCTATATTGTCGCCTCTACAAGTGCCAATGGATGTACAGCTTACGATACTGTGGTTGTAATCGTAGATATCATCTGTGGTGAAGTTTTTGTGCCCACGGCATTTTCACCCAATGGCAACAATGCCAACGAAACTTTTGGTCCCTTGAACATTTGCATCACTCAACTCGAAATGAAAATTTACAACCGTTGGGGTGAATTGATTTTTGAAAGCAATGATCCGAACACCTTCTGGGATGGCACATTCAAAGGAGAAAACGCCGCTGCAGGAGCATACGCGTACACCATGAACCTGACCTTAATCAACGGCAGCACCATGGATTTAAAAGGCAGTGTAGTATTAATGCGATAAGTCAACTAGTATGAAATTTATAAACGCACTTCTGGCAGGATTGCTTTTTTCAATCAAAGGAAAAAAGATAATCTTCTATACACACATATTCCCTTACTCAGCAAAACAATTGCTTTCAGGAAGTTTGTTATGCTTGAGTTTACAAAGTATTGGACAAGACCTGCACTTTTCGCAATTCAATCAAAATGCAGTTTTTTTCAATCCGGCTTTTGCAGGATCGATGCGGCAAATTGATGCAGGCATGCAATACCGATCGCAATGGAAAAGTGTTGACGCTCCCTTTGTGACCTACGGAATTTCGGGTTCCGCGCGACTCACCAATGCACGAAACGCTTCAGGTATTTTTGCAGCAGGACTTGTACTTCAAAATGATAAATCAGGAGATGGAACTTTGTCGCAATTCCAGTTGGCAGTTCCCTTGGCCTATCACATCAAGCTTAATGACAACAACCTTCTGGGCGCGGGTGTTTACGCAGGGTTTGGACAATCGAGCGCAAGCACATCTGACTTTACCTGGAGTGCACAATACGATGGAACACAATACAACGCAGCATTGAGTTCCAACGAATCGGAATGGTCGCAATCCTTTAATTATTTTGATGTAGGCGCAGGTATTTCATGGGTGTATACCACTTCGAACAAAAACCTCAGCTCGAGTGATGCCGTGCACAATCAGCTTGGAATTTCTGTAAAACATTTAAACCAGCCTCGCTATTCTTACCAAAACAATGCTGATGAAAAACTGGGCATGAACATCATCATTTACGAACAACTTTGTTATGGAATTCCAAACTCCAGAATTGATTTGGTGCCTTCGGTATTGGTTCAAATTCAAAACAAGCAACGGGAAATCATGATTGGTGGTTTAGTAAAATACCGTTTGCAGGATGAATCACTTTACACAGGATTTGTTAAAGGTTCAGCCATTTCCATTGGCTTACACTCGCGATTAAAAGATGCCATGGTTGCACAGATGATGTTGGAATACGATAAGTTTTGCATTGGATTCTCTTACGACTTTAACACTTCCTCTTTGCGTACGGCATCCAACTTAAACGGAGGTTTTGAATTGTGCCTGAAATTTGTGAACCCTTCTCCTTTCGGGAACTCCAAAGGCAGCAGAATGTTCTAAGCTCTACGGTATTTACCCTATTTTTTTAACGTCCGACCCTTCCTACATTTGAGGAAACGGAACTTTCATGCGCTATTTTTTTCTTTTTGCCTTCTCTTTCATCTTTTTCAACTCAAGAGCTGAATTTGTTATTCAACCGCAAACCGGACACGCTGCCGGTTTCAGCATGGTGATTTCTCCGGATGGAAAACGAATGATAAGTGCGGGAAACGAAGGAAAAATAATATTATGGGATCTACAGGCACAACGTGCAGTGTGGTCGGATTATCCGCACAATGCATACATCACTGCAGTGCAATGGAGAGACGATCGCTATTTCCTAACAGCATCTGCCGATTCAACACTCATTGTGTGGGATACAGAAAACATGTCCCGTATCAGAGAATACAAACATCAGTTTCCCATTACCGCAGCAAGGTTCAATCCTAAAGCAGACCTATTGGTTTATGCTGACCCCAGCGGAATGGTAAAAATGGTTCACCTGATTTCCGGAGAAACTATTCTCACCTTAAAAGCCGGATCATCGGTAAACGATATGGTTTGGGCCGAAAACGGATTCATTCTTTTCGTAGGAACATCCAAAAACGGAGTGCGTGGTTACCAAATGGACAATGGAAAAAAAATACTCGACATGGCGATGAAAAGTCCTGTGGAAGGACTGGAACTTTCGGCAGGAAATAAAACATTACTCATTCACCTTGCCAACGGAGGAACAGAGGTTTGGTTGCCCAACGAAGGAAAAGGATTAGGATCAATTCAATGTGTTTCTTCTACCGATGTATGGGGAAATTCTTATTGGGTCAGACCTACTGCAACAGCCGACGGAAAATTTGTGTTGTTGTTTGATAAAGACCGCATGTTGCAAATCGGAAGACTCGAGCCGGTTTTGACACAACTCTACGATACTCGTTTACTGGATGCAGATATTCGAAGCATCGCATGTAGTCCGCAAAAAAATGCTTTTGTAATGTCCGACATGGAAGGTGGTATTTGGATTTGTTATTTCACGAAAGAAGATTTTGAAAAGGAAAACCGTTTGTATTGGCGTAAAATGCAATATAAAACCGAACGCATTCGACAAGTGTACTATTTGGAAGATGGAGATGTCATCGGTATGAAAGGTCATTTCCAATACGAATTCAATCTGCGCAATGGTGATTTATCCAGAAGAAATGAAGACTCCACAGCCATTAGTAACGGTCAATCGCACATTCGTTTATTCACCTTCGACAAACTTGCAAGTGGCATTATTTATTATGCAGATCAAGGTCGCGATGAACTTTACAAACTCAAAAACGAAACCTTCATTGCAAGAATCCCAATGTATGCTTTCAGCAGCGACACCAATATTGTGGCAATGGTGGACAATGAAGAATTCATCATTTACAACCTAACCGATAATCGATTTATACGCAAAGAAAAAGTGAGCACCAAATCGGGCTTTCAACTTTTCAACGGAAATCTGAACGATCATTTCCTTGCACAGGATAAAAAAGGATTGCACATCATTGATGCAAAAACAGGTGCCGAACAAATTTTACCGGTAGCGAAAAATGAGCGCTTCCAATGGTTGAATACCACCAAAGAAATGCTCACACTTTTTGCCACCAACCAAGCAGGAAAGCTTAAAGCATGGAATTTAAAAAACCAGCAAGAAATAGTACTTCCGGAAAACCTCAGCAAAAGAAAAATCACTCAGTTTGATATTGCACCGGACGGATCAACTTTATTTGCCTGCGAGTCCGACAATACCTTAACCTCATTTGATCTGAAGTCAGGCCAAACCAAAAACCAATGGAAAACTAAATTCACCGGAATTTTAAGCATGGCCATTGACCCATCAGGGAAAAGAATTTCTGTATCCGATTGGGATGGCGTGGTGCATGTATTCGATGCCGGCCTTCAAAAAAATCTGGTGAACATTGTTCCCTCACCTGCAAACGGACTGGTTGCCTATACTCCCGACAACCATTACATTTCCACCAAAGAAGCTGCGCAAAATCTGGCATTGGTAAACGGCAAATCCATCCTTGGTTTTGAACAATTGGAAATCCAGTTTAATCGTCCGGATAAAGTCCTTGCCAATATTGGTCTCGCCGATGCACAACTTATTGCCGCTTACGAAAAAGCCTTTCAACGTCGCATCAAACGCGCCGGAATAAAAGAATCCATTCCATCGAATGCACCTGATCTGGAAATTACCAACATCAAACAACTTCCCATTTCTGTAAACAGCGATGAAATTTCCTTACACCTTAAATCGAAATCAGCCTCAGGAATTTCAGCCTACCGTGTTTGGATTGATGGAGTTCCCTTAAACGGCAAAAAAGGATTTCCGCAAAACGATGCACCTGTTGCACATGAAATGGATTTGAAAATCCCGATTCTTTTTGGCACCAACAAAATTGAAATTGCCTCTGTAAATACCGAAGGAATTGAATCCATCAAATCGGAATTTACCATTGTGAGCACAAAACCCGTTCAACCCGAGTTATACATTTTATCGATTGGTGTGAGCAAATACAAGGACAGCAGATTCGATTTGAAATACGCCGACAAAGACGCAAAAGATTTGGTGGATGCCTTAGGAAACACTCGTGCATTCAGAAAAGTAAACAGTTTATTGCTCACCAATCAGGAAGTGACACGTGAGAAAATTATGCAATCCAAAGACTTTTTAAAACAATCCAAACCCAATGATGTGGTGATAGTGTTTGTTGCAGGACATGGACTTCGTGATGATCAGTTTGATTATTATTTCGCCACACACGATATCGATTTTAATGATCCATCCAAAAGAGGGATTTCGGATTATGAAATTGAAAATGTATTGGATGCTATTGGTTCCCTGCGCAAACTCTTGTTCTTCGACACATGTCTCAGCGGCGAGGTAGATAAAGAAGACGTGGAGAAAAACACAGTAGCTGTTAAAGAAACAGGAGATGTTTCATTCCGGAATCCGGGAATGGGTTTACGTAATAAAAAACCTATGGGAATTGAAAATGCGCAATACTTGATGAAGGAAATTTTTAACGATGTAAAAAGAGGAACAGGTTCTACAGTAATTGCTTCTGCCGGTGGAGCAGAATTTGCGATGGAAAGCAATACATGGAAAAACGGTTTGTTCACTTATTGTTTACTCAACGGATTGCAAAACAAAGCTGCTGATGAGGACAAAGATGGCGAAGTAACGCTTATTGAAATTCAGGGGTATATCCGCACGGAAGTCAGCAAACTCTCAGGAGGCAAGCAAATCCCCGATTTTAAAGCTGCATTGAGCGGAGTGGATTTCAGATTGTGGTGAAATGATTTTATGCCCCAACATGGGAAAAAAAATAATTCTCAAAGTTCATGTTCACTTTACATTGAAGGAAATCAACCTGAATGTGAACACAGAAAACTTTGACAGTTTAACGCCCTTGTAATAACCCCATAATGAGGAAGGTTTAGTTTGGCTGAAAATTCAGTCACATGAAACTCTTTTTGTTGCTCCTCTTCTCAGCATGCATTTTCACTGCCTCCGGACAAAGTATTGTACGCGGTCCATACCTGCAAAAACCCACCCAAGAAAGTATCATTGTGATGTGGCGTACTTCTACTGCCTGCAATTCGAGAGTTATTTTCGGAACAGATTCGCTGAATTTAAATCAAACCATTTCTTCATCAACGAATGTTACCGATCACCAACTTACCTTAAGCAATCTTCAACCTTACACAACCTATTATTATGCAGTTGGTACAAGTACAACAATTCTTACTGCCAACATCAGCAAGCATCATTTCAGAACCCATCCACTCCCGGGAACTGAACTTCCTATAAACATTTGGGCTATTGGTGATTTCGGAAAAGGAAATGCAGGTCAGGTGGCGACAAAAACCTCTTACCTCCATTACATGGACACCACCAAAACCGACGTTTGGCTGTGGCTTGGCGATAATGTATACGATGACGGAAAAGATTCGGAATACCAAGCCAAAGTTTTTTCCGTAAACGGATTTTCAGATGTGTTTTCTTGGATACCTTTTTATCCAACTCCCGGAAACCATGATTACAATGAAATCTGGTCGGAAAGTACCTTTCTCGGCATTCCTTATACCAACATTCCATTAAGTGATCATGAAGGTCCTTACTACGATATCGTTGAAGTGCATCAGCAAGCAGAAGCCGGCGGACATCCTTCCAACTTAGAAGTATTTTATTCTTTTGACTATGGTAATGTGCACTTCATTTCACTCAATTCAGAAGTGTGGGATTTAGGTCAAACACTCAATGGTGTAAACCAGATGAAAGCTTGGCTCATTCAGGATTTACAACAAAACCAACAACTTTTTACCATAGCCTATTTCCATCAACCGCCGTATTCAAAAGGATCACACGATTCCGATGGAATTACGGAATTGGTTATGAAAACCATGCGCGAAGAAATCATTCCGGTACTTGAAGATTACGATGTGGATATGGTGATTTGCGGACATAGCCATGTTTACGAGCGATCTAAACTCATCAATGGACATTACGGCAACTCCTCTTCCTTCAATCCACCAAGCATGTTGATAGATGGTTCTTCAGGTGATCTTTACAGTGGTACTCCATACCTGAAAGACTCTACCGTAAATACATCCGACGGCACTGTTTACGTGGTATGCGGAAATTCCGGTTCATCAGAATCGACACCAACCTTAAACCACCCGATCATGTTTTATGCTGAAGGAAATTCCTACGGATCGTTTATCATGAATGTCTATAAAAACAAACTTGAAGCAGTTTATTTAAGATCTGACACTACCATACGCGACAAGTTTACCATTCTGAAAAAAAATCTCGCGCTTTTGCCAATGGGACAAATTCATGTTTGTCCAGGTGATTCAGTAACCTTACAAATTCAACATACCGGAGGATCGGATAGCTTACTCTATGCATGGTCTATTGGAAATTCAACAACAGCAAGCAACCAAATTTTACCTAGCACTTCCGGAACGTATTCAGTTCAAGTCAGCGATTTATTGACGGGACAAATACTTACCCAATCCTTCCAAATTGTAATGCAATCGCCTCCTGTACTTTCGGTGCAATTGCAAAACGACACTCTTTTCGCTGTTCCTCCTGCAGATGCTTACCAGTGGTATATGAATGGAAATCCGATTTCAGGTGAAACACAATCGTACTTTGTTCCGTCTTCGAATGGTGTTTATCATTGTGTCGGAACATTCAATGGTTGTTTAAGTCAAAGTGCCGATTTCATTTTCACCGCATCCGGAATTTTTGAATTAGACGATAGTGAAGTACTTGTTTTCCCTAACCCAAATTCCGGTAGCTTTGAAATTAGTCTCCGCGAAATAAAATGGGACAACTATTCACTTATCGATCAACAAGGAAAAATCATCAGCACAGGCAAAATCCGCAGAAAAAGAACCACGATTTCGATGGAATCTGAACCTGCAGGAACGTATTACCTTATCCTGAGTGGAGAAGGAAAATCGGTTTCCAGGATTATTCAGAAAGTCAATGGATAATTGATGCATTCAAAGCTTGTTCCACATCCGAAATGATATCGCGGATGTTTTCAAGTCCAACGGAAATGCGCACAAGTCCGGGAGTAATTCCGGTCGATAACCTTTCTTCTTCGGTGAGTTTGGCATGCGTGGTTGAAGCAGGATGAGTGATGGTACTGCGGCTATCACCAAGATTTGCAGTAAGCGAAATCATTTTGATTTGGTCGAGAAATTTTCTTCCGCGTTCCAATCCTCCATTCACTTCAAAAGTTACCAATCCTCCACCTGCGCTCATTTGTTTTTTGGCAAGTGCATATTGGGGATGACTTTCCAAAAACGGATATTTCAATCCTGTGATATCGTTTCGTTTTTCCAACCATTGTGCAAGTTCCAATGCATTTTGAGAATGTTTCTCCATGCGCAAACTTAGTGTCTCCAATGATTTGGATAAAACCCAAGCATTAAAAGGCGACAATGCAGGTCCGGTACTTCTGCAAAAAGCATAAATTTCTTTGATTAATTTTTTTGGTCCCACAACAATTCCTCCCATCACACGACCTTGTCCATCCATGTATTTCGTTGCCGAATGAATGACTAAATCTGCACCATAAGGAATGGGTTGTTGCAAAACAGGTGTTGCAAAACAATTATCAACCACCAAAATCAAATTGTGTTTTTTGGAAAAATTCCCCAACCATTCCAAGTCCAAAATGTCCAATCCCGGATTGGTGGGTGTTTCTACATAAATCATTTTTGTTTCCGGACGCAGCAATTGTTCCCATTGTTCCGGACGATCAATGTCGACATACGATGTTGCAATATTCCACTTTGGAAATATTTTGGTGAAAACGGTATGTGTAGCTCCGAAAATATTTCGTACCGATAAAATATGATCACCACTTTTCAGCAAAGCGGCAAATGTTCCAAAAACCGCAGCCATACCACTTGCCATGGCATATCCATCTTCTGCCTTTTCGAGGGCGCAAACTTTTTGAATGAATTCAGTGACGTTTGGATTTGAAAAACGGGAATAAATCGGACGATCCAATTCATCTGCAAAAGCTGCACGCATTTCTTCGGCATCATCAAAAACGAAAGAGGAAGTCAGGTACATGGGAGTTGCATGTTCCTTTTCATGAGTCACCGGAATTTGAATCCGCACCAAATCTGTTTCCATTTCCCTGCTCATAATTTTGTTCCGTTTAATTCAATGGTATACGTGATGGTAGCTGTTTTTTCCAGTGTTTTTCCGACGGAACAATATTTATCCATCGACAATGAAACCGCTCGCTGAAGTTTTGCCGGATCTACATCTCCTGTTACCAAAAAGCGAACATGGATTTGCTGAAACAAGGATGGTTCTTTTCCCTGTTCACGTTCTCCGTCAATCTCCACGCGGAAATCCGTTGGGAATTGTTTTTGCTTATTCAAAATGGAAATCACATCAATACTGCTGCAACCTCCCAGTCCCATGAGCAACAATTCCATAGGACGAGCACCTTTGCCTTCACCACCAATGGAGGGATTGGCATCGATGTGCACGCTGTTACCGGAAGCATTCACTGCCTCAAAATGAAATTTGTCGTTGACACGATGGAGTTGAATTTTCATAGCCGAAGTATTAGGACAAATATAGAAAATACAGTCGCGGCGGTTTTCTTGGTATTGCTTACAATTTGCTTATTTTGCCCCAACAGATGAAGCAGGTTTACCGACACTATCAGGAATTTGAACTCGAATCGGGCGCAGTATTGCCCGAATTGGAAATTGTTTACCATACTTATGGAACTTTTCAGCCTGAAAAAAACAATGTGGTATGGGTCTTTCATGCGCTCACGGCCAACAGTGATGCAGCCGATTGGTGGAGTGGATTGATTGGTGAAAACAAATTATTCAATCCGGAAGACCACTTCATTGTATGCGCCAATATTCTTGGTTCGTGTTACGGAACAACCGGTCCGACAAGTCAGAATCCCTATACCGGAAAACCATATTTCCGTGCTTTCCCCAACATCACCATTCGCGATATGGTAAATGCACATCGTCTGTTACAGCGCCACTTGGGAATTTCGAAAATTAAATTCGGACTTGGTGGTTCCATGGGCGGATACCAATTGTTAGAATGGTTATTGATGGACGATTCGCTTTTTGAAAATGCAGTGCTTCTTGCTACATCACCAAAAGAATCTGCATGGGGAATTGCCATTCATACCACGCAGCGCATGGCCATTGAAAGTGATGCGACCTGGGAAGAAGATCAGCCCAATGGAGGCAGATCAGGATTAATGACTGCCCGGGGAATCGGCATGCTTACTTACCGCAATTATGAAACATTTGTAGCCGCACAAAGCAATCCCGACCCACGCATTTCAGATCACCGAGCGGAATCTTACATTCGTTACCAAGGCGAAAAATTGGCCAATCGATTTAGTGCCTATGCCTACCATACACTTTCAAAAGCCATGGACACACACGATATTTCGAGAGGAAGGCATTCTGTGGAAGAAGCTCTGGCATCTATAAAAATTAAAACATTGGTGATTGGAATCTCTTCAGATATTCTTTGTCCACCCGCTGAACAAGCTTTTTTGGCAAAACACCTATCTGATGCCCGCTTGGAAATCATTGACTCACCGTATGGTCACGACGGATTCCTCATTGAATTTCAACAAATTACATCTGTCGTGCAACGTTTTTTCTCCACTGACGTCTGATTTCAGATTGTGGTACCGGAAATTTTCATTTTCACGAAATTACCATATATTTAAAGGATAAACCAAAACCATGAGAAGAACAACGACCTTCAAATGGGTATTGATTTTGTTCCTGGGAATTTTCTTTTTCTCCCAGGCAAAAGCATCCCATGTTCCAGGAGCTAACATCACTTACACCTGTGTTGGACCAAACCAATACCAAGTAACACTTACTTTATTTGAAGATTGCGGAACCGCATTTCAATCGAATACAGCGCTAACCATTTATGCCAGTAATACCTGTGGTTTTACCGGAGGTGGATCAGGTTCAGATCTAAGTTTCATACTAAACAATACCATTTACCAGCAGGAGGTTTCACAGTTGTGTCCCTCACAAATCGGACAATCCGAGTGCGCCGGTGGTACACTTCCCGGTGTATACATGCACCAATGGCAAGGTGTAATTACCTTACCCGGATTCTGTAACAACTGGACATTTTGGTATTCTTTATGTTGCCGAAATAATTCCACCAATATCAATGGCGCCGGCGGCTACGATATTTATGTAGAAACCCTTATGAATTCTGTTACAGAAAACTGTAACAATTCGCCGGTCATTAATGCGCAACCCATTCCCTATGTCTGCGTCAACCAGCCGGTGAGTTTTAGTATGTCGGCCACGGATGCAGATGGAGACTCATTGGTGTACACGTTTATTGATGCACGGAATGATGCCGTTACACCATTGCCTTACAATGCAGGATATACCTCCGCACAACCCATTCCCGGTGCAACAATCGATCCGCAAACCGGTGTAATTACCTTTACTCCAACGGTACTTGGAAACTTTGTTTTCGCCGTTCAAATAGCAGAATACGACAGTAACGGAAACCTCATTGGATATGTAGTACAAGATTTCCAATTTGAGGTAATCAACTGTGCCAACATCGTACCGGAGCCACCTGCAGGAGGTATTTCGAATGTTACCGGACAAGGAATTTTGGTTAGTCCTACAGCTATTCAAATGTGCGAAGGCGACAATACTTGTTTTGATCTTGTATTCACCGACGATGACGTTTCCAATATTCTTACCATTACTTCCAACATTGCAACAGCCATTCCAAGTGCAACTGTAAATACCGTTGGAACAAATCCGGTTACCGTTTCTATTTGTTATACTGCACAAGCCGGAGATCCTGCATTTACCGCTGTTACCTTTACTGCAGAAGATAATGCTTGTCCAATTGCAGGTATCAATTCATTCAATATTTCCATCAACATTGTAAACACTTGTTGTCAAATGCCTATCAGCAGCACTGTTGAGCCCGCTTGTCAGCAAAGCAACGGATCCATCACTGCAACCGGACAAGGAACTACCGGTCCATGGGATTTTGAATGGGAACTTGTTTCCAATCCCGGTGTAGTAGTATTTTCTCAAAACAACGTAAACAACTCGACCTACGGATCTATTCCTGCAGGAACGTATCAAGTTACTGTTACAGATACTGCAGGTTGTGAGCGTGTTTTAACCATTACCCTTACCGATCAAGGTTCAGTTGGTTTAACCGCCTCATCGGTGAATGAAACATGTGCCGGTGATCAAACAGGATCCATTACAGTTACCGGTACTTCCGGTACTTCACCATATGACATTGTGATTACAAACACAGGAACTTCTACTGTGGTAAACAACACACAAAACACCACAAATCCTGTTACACAAAACGGTTTAACTGTTGGGACTTACCTCGTGGAAGTTACCGATGCAACCGGTTGTCAGCATGATACTACCATTACCATTACTGCAGGAATCACCGTTACCGCAACAGCAACATCTGTTCCTGAAACTTGCTTCCAGGATGGTGATGCACAAATCAACGCAAACGGTTCAGGCGGAACAGGTCCGTATACTTACATCATTTCCGGACAAGAAACCGACACTACAACAACAGGTAATTTCACAGATTTATCTGCAGGAAACTATGTTGTGCTTGTGGTTGATGCCAATGGATGTGCTGACACAACTTCACTTACCATCATCAACACGCCTGCAGTAATTGCCAGTGCAACCGCAACACCAACAGTTGGTATGCCTCCATTGGATGTAGTATTCACCAACACCAGTACCAACGCCACCAATTACACCTGGATTTTCGGTGATGGTGCAACTTCAACTACAACATCTCCATCGCATACCTATGTAGAAGACAGCGTATTTACTGCTTACCTGATTGCTTCCAATGGACCATGTGTGGACACCATATCCTTTACCATTACCACATTGAATTCAAGTTTGTTTATTCCAAACGTTTTCTCACCAAACGGAGACGGAAACAACGACCTCTTCGAATTCAATCCTTTGAACATTGTTTCCTTGAATTGCAAAATTTTCAACCGTTGGGGATTACTGGTAGCCGAAATCACTTCACCTACCGGAACCTGGGATGGAAAAAGCATGAATGGAAACGAAGTTTCGGATGGAACGTATTTCTATTTGCTTGAAGTTACTGCTGTAACTCCACCTACAGTTTATGATCCTTCTCCGCATCAGGAGTCCTCGACAACATTTACACGTCAAGGCACAGTTACAAAACTGACAGGAAAATAATCTCAATCGTCTTCAACAAAAAAGGCTTTCGAAAATCGGAAGCCTTTTTTTATGGAAGTAATCTTCTCACGCTCACAAAACGATCGGGATAATTGCTATTGAA
>JBIKKU010000243.1:0-5003 GCA_044360245.1 Flavobacteriales bacterium
GTTTTTCCAAACGCTATGGATTGGCCAAGAAAAAACTCGATATCATGGAAGGAACAACATTGGCGTATGGATTAGAATCTTCTGCCGAATCTTTTCAGGACTTATTGAAAAAAATCGAAAAGCTGAATCTCGATCAGACTGAGGATATGGACTGGTTGAAATCGCAAATCAACTATCCGAATTTTGTCACCTACCTCGCAGTGGAAATTTTTTGCGCCAATTCCGACTGGCCTGCGAACAATGTGAAGTGTTATCGTTTTCGCGACAAAGACGCTCCTTATGGTCGGGATAAATGGTCGTGGGTGATCTGGGATATGGATTATTCTTTCCATTACACCGGTGCTGCAGCGGTTGACTTTGATATGTTTAAGCACCTTGAAAAATACCAAGGTCCGGTTAGCAAAATAGCTTCTGCTTTATTTCGTTCGCAAAATGGTCGCGCCGATTTTCAAGTCGCACTTGAGCGCCTCAGCATGAGTACGGAAATATTTTTAATGCTGGTGGATCATTTCGAAAATGAAATCAAAAGGGTGATGCCCGATCAAATTGTTCGTTGGCGTAAACCCGAGAGTGAGTCAGTGTGGAGAGAAAACGTAAACGGATTACGGTCCTTTTTGCGCAAAAGGGGAGAGGTGGTCATGCGTCAATGGTTGAAACGTAAATCATGAGAGATCATCTTCAACGGCATATTCAGACGTATATCGTTTTCCTTTTGTGGGGAATTGTTGGATGGTTTTCTTCACCGGCAGCTATGGGTTTGGTGGGCCTATCCATGATTCTTTTTTGGAGAAGCGAACGCTTTCTGGAAATGTTTATGGGATTTTTATTGGTGCTGGTATTTTCGGATAACCTTGACCATTTCACCTTTGCGAAATCATTTAAAAACCTTTACATCGTTTTTCTTGCAGGAGTGGTGCTTACCGGCCGACATCGATTTGCTCCGCTTCCTGCCTTGCACAAGGGATTTTTGCCCTTCATTATTATCGCATTTATCGGATTGATGTATGCAGGAAACGTGATGGTTTCCTTGCAGAAAACGATTTCTTATTTGTTGTTGCTGGTGGTAGTTCCTTCGTTTATTGCCATCATTTACCGCGAAAAAGGAAAGGAGGGATTGAAAGATTTGGCCTGGTTGATGATCATGATTACCATTTTCGGTATTTTATTCCGTTACGTAAAACCGGAGTTTTCCTACCTCGGCGGACGTTTCCGGGGTTTATTCGGGAATCCGAATGGTGTAGGAATTTTTCTGTTTTTATCCTTTGCTTTCTTTTTTGTGCTTCAAACCATTTTCCCCTTGTTGTTTTCGCGCAATGAAAAACGTTTTTTCTTTTTGGTTTTTGCCTATGCCTTGATAATCTGCGGTTCACGAACTGCCATTCTTTCGGTGGTGTTATTGCTTCTGTTCAGCCGCCTTTACCGCTTTTCGCCTTTCATTGGTTTTCTCATTCTTGTTGGTATTACGCTTTCGTTGGAATATATTTTTCAGAACATGGTTTTCCTTATTCAAACTTTTGGTCTGGAAGAATATTTCCGCTTAAACACCTTGGAAGAGGGTTCGGGTCGTTTCATCGCCTGGGGATTTGCCTGGCAAAAAATTCAGGAATTCTTTTTTATCGGAGGAAGTATGGGGAACGACGAGTTCATCATGCGTCAGAATTATGGAATTCTTGCACGATTGGGACATCAGGGTGGCGTGCATAATTCTTACCTGACCCTTTGGTTCGATGTTGGGGTAATTGGTTTGGTATTTTACTTCACCAATTTTATCCGTTTGTTTATTCAGGCTGCAAAAAAGAACCGGATTGCTTTCCCGGTTTTATTCGCAACACTTTTCTCCATTACCTATGAAAGTTGGTTGGCAGGTTCTCTGAATCCCTTTACGATTGTGCTTTTTAGCATTATCACCATATTGGTAGTGCCCGAAATTGTTCCGGAAACAGAAGAAGAACCTGTTGAAGATTTGGGCACAACACCATTGCCTGTGAGTTGATTTCATCGGTAATAAGCCGATGTTTTCCTGAGATTAATTTCCCGTAAATTGAATTCTTGTGCCTTGTTTTTCGGTAATTTTGAGTTCTATGGCCAATTCAACAAAACGCAGGAAACGTATTTTTTACGGACTGATTTTCATTTTCGCCGGAATGCTTGTCGGAGGTTTTTTAGGCAACCGCTGGGCGAAAAAAAATGGTTATGATAACCTGTGGGATTTTATTACGACCTACGGATCGAATAAAGCAGATTCCTGGAATGCGAATTACCAAACCCTGAATATTTTCATTGGCGAGGAAGATTATGCCACTCTCGAAGCTTATCGTGCTGATGCATTGGAGCGCGGAATTATGATCAATGAAGGTGACAACTACGTGCCTGCAACATTGGCACACAATGGCGCGGAAATTCGTGCTGAGTTGCGTTTGAAGGGACACATGATGGACCACCTTCAGGATAAGAAATGGTCGTTTCGTGTTAAGACCAAAAAAGGTGATGCGTTTATGGGCATGAAGAGGTTTTCCCTTCAACATCCAGGAACAAGAAATTATGTGCACGAATGGATTTACCACCGCATGATGGAAGAAGAAGGAATCATGTCATTGAGGTATTTCTTTTTGAATGTCCGTGTAAACAATGAGGATTGGGGCATCTATGCACTAGAAGAACATTTCACCGAAGAAATGGTGGAGAACAATGCTCGGATGAAAGGTCCCGTGGTACGATACAATCCCGACATGTACTGGGCATTCCGCATTCGCGAGTTGAACGGTCAGTTCCAAAACAACGATTACGATAAATCCGAATCATCTTACATCGAACCTTACGAATCGAAATCGGTTTTTGAAGATTCATCGATGCGAGAAATTTTCATCACCTGCAATGACCGCATTGAAGGATTTCGTCGTGGTGATTTATCTTCTTCGGAAGTTTTTGATGTACCCAAAATGGCAAAGTTTCATGCCATCATCGATTTGGTTGGCGGACATCATTCTTTGGATTGGAGCGATGTAAAATATTATTACAATGCCGAAAGCCAATTGATTGAACCTGTGGCATACGAAAGTTTTTCCGTGCGCAATACCGAACAACTCGCCGGGTCATTTCGTTTTATTGACGATACCTCAAGTGCTCCCAAAGACCATCATTCTCGCCTTTTCAGCGATACTGTTTTTTTTGCGGAGTATGTGAAACAATTGGATCGCATTGCCACCAAAAAATGGACAACAAATTTCTTTCAAAAAATCGATCCGGAGCTTCAATCGCATTTGGCGATTTTGAATAAAGAATTTGCTTATAAAAAGTATTCCGACAAAGGCTATTTTAAAAATGCAGAAAACATTCGTCAGATTTTATCGCAACCCAGAGCTTATTATGCGCATGTAGAGGCCATCGAAAATGATTCCGTTTTTTTAGCCATTGGTGGATTGGATCCTTTGCCATCCATCATCCGCGAATTGCAAATTGATACTGCAACAATTGTGTTGCCTCGACCCATTGTTGTTCCTTCAAAGCCTCAACAACAATTTGTGCAATACCGTTCTTATGCCGTTCAGCTTCCAAGTGGTTTAAAATTTGAAAAGGGCAGTAAACTTACCTTGAAGTCCACTTTGCCGGGTAGAACAGATTTAGCAGAATTGGATGTTTTTCCTTATCCTTCTTATGATGTTTCCCGACTTGGAGATGCCTACATGCACCAACAAGCCAATGCCGATCGCAGCGAATTTATTGTGAAAGATGCGCAAGCTAAAAGGTACATGGTAATGCCCGGAAAGCATGTGCTGAAAGAAGATCTGATTTTTCCTTCCGGTTATGAAGTATTGATTCAGGAGGGCACTTCGCTTGAACTTGAAAAAGGAGTGCGTATCATTTCCTTTTCTCCACTTAACTTGCAAGGATCCGAAGAAAATCCGATTCGCATTTTTTCTGCAGAAGGAAAAGGAGAAGGATTGGTCTTGTTTGCTCCGGGAACCTCTTCAAAATTCCGGCATGTCGAATTCCTTGCATTGAAACGCCCCAACCAAGGGAACAGTGAACATTCATCTGCAGTGAATCTGATTCAAACCAATGCCTCTTTTCAGCATTGTTCTTTTGCCGAGATAAAAGCATCTGCTGTTTCTGCGGTATCATCAAATGTCGAGTTTAAATCCTGTGTGTTTTCTGAAATTAAACAAGATGGTCTGCGTATTTGGTTTAGCAATTTTGTCATTGAAAAATGTGATTTCACCAACATTGGTGATGATGGAATTCGTGTAAACAATGCTTATGGACGCATTCACCATGTGCACCTAAATAAAATCGGCGGTAAAGGAATTTATGTTTCCGATTATGCCTCCATTCGTGGTATTAACCTGAAAGTGAAAAAAGCAAAATGTGGTTTTGCCTGCGAAAATTCGAGTAGAATGATTTTGCAACAAGTTCGGGTTGAAGATGCTGAGCTTGGATTTAAAGCCTCTCACAAGGGGGGAGTTTTCGGACCGGCATCCATTCAGGTTTCTAAAATGGAATTGAAAAATGTGCTTCAGGAAAAGGAAAACGCCAAAGGCTCGAAAGTCATTATTCGGGAGGATAAAAAATGATGAACTCCTTAAAATTTCTTTTTTCGCTTGCTTTTTTCTGCATTGGTTTAAATGTTGTTTTTGCTCAGGTTTCTCCATTTAACAAAAGAGAAATTTCTTGTCCGGACACCCTGCCATTGCGTTTTTTGGTGAGTGGGCATTTTCATGGAAGTTCTTCCAATACCACAGGTCTGCCTGCAAAAACCTTGTTGTACAATTTGGATAAAATCAATGCCTCTCAACCGTGTTTCATGGTAAGTATGGGTGATCTTTTTTTAGATGTGAAAAAAGACATTCCGGTTTATTCGGATACCCTTTTTAAGCGCATGACTTTTCCGCTATTTAATGTAGTTGGCAACCACGATGTTTCCGGGAATGTGTATACTGACCATTTTGGTCCAACCTGGTTTGCAATACGCCATTCCGGTTCGCTTTTTCTTTTTCTGGACACCG
>JBIKKU010000025.1:0-17378 GCA_044360245.1 Flavobacteriales bacterium
CAGGAGGGTAAAGGCAACATGATCATTTTGGATGGTTCGGTGGATGGCATGAAAAAGACGCTTACCGAGCTTGCAGCAGCCTCTAAATTTGGGATGTTGGGCACTGGAAATCAGTATCCTGACCCTGTGGATCCGCAAAAGCCTTAAATTTTACGGGAAATACACTTCAGAAAGGCGTCGGGACTTGCTCTTGACGCCTTTTTTCCTACCTTTGCAGCCCAATTCAATTGGTCATGTCAGGAGGTATAAAATTCTTTGCAGGAAGAGCAACGCAGGATCTTGGTAAAAAGATTGCTGAAAGTTACGGCGGTACGCTGGGACAAGTTGCGGTATCCACTTTTAGCGATGGTGAATTTCAACCTTCGTTCGAAGAAACCGTTCGCGGTAAGGATGTTTTCATCGTGCAAAGTACCATTCCGCCAAGCGATAATCTTTTTGAATTGCTTTTGCTCATCGATGCTGCTAAACGTGCTTCTGCTCGTCGCGTGGTAGCGGTGATGCCTTATTTCGGATTTGCGCGTCAGGACCGTAAAGACAAACCACGTGTTTCCATCGGAGCGAAATTGGTGGCCAATCTGATTACTGCTGCGGGTGTGGATCGCATCATGACCATGGACTTGCATGCCGATCAGATTCAAGGATTTTTTGAAGTGCCCGTAGATCATCTTTTTGCTTCTACCGTTTTCATTCCGTACGTGCAAAGCATGAACCTTCCCAACCTCATCATGGCAGCGCCGGATACAGGAGGAACCAAACGTGCCAATGCTTACGCGAAATACCTCAATTGCGATTTAGCCATTTGCTACAAGCAACGTAAAAAAGCCAACGAAATTGAAAGCATGACCGTGATTGGTGATGTGGTTGGAAAAGACGTTGTATTGGTAGATGACATTTGCGATACTGCAGGAACACTTACCAAAGCAGCAGACATGATGCTCGAACGCGGCGCCAATTCCGTGCGTGCCATTTGTACGCATGCCGTGCTTTCCGGAGCTGCATACGATCGCATCGAGAAGTCCGGAATTTCCGAACTCATCGTTACCGATACCATTCCGCTGAAACAACAATCTTCCAAAATACGCGTGTTAACCGTAGCGAATCTTTTTGCCGATGTCATCAACCGCGTGCAAAATTTCGAATCCATCAGTTCACACTTCATTATCCAGTAAAATCAATTAAATCATAAACAAAATGAAAAAAGTATCATTGAGCGGTTCGCCCCGTGCGAACGTAGGGAAAAAAGATGCTGCTGATCTTCGCAACAAAGGACTCGTTCCTTGCGTGGTTTACGGCGTATCAGGTCAAACAGCATTTTCTGTGGAAGAAAATCCATTGAAGAAAATCGTTTGGAATCCGGCGGTGTATCAAATCGAATTGAACATCGGAGGAAAAGTGATCAACACCATCATGCAAGACATCCAGTTCCATCCGGTTACCGACCGCGTGGTTCACGTTGACTTCCTGGAACTCGTTCCCAATAAACCTGTAAAAGTGAAACTTCCGGTTCGTTTGGTTGGTTCATCAGAAGGTGTGAAAAAAGGTGGAAAGATGATTCAAAACTTCCGTAAGATTGCGGTAGTTGGAACGCCTGAAACTTTGCCCGATGCCATCGAAGTAAACGTAGAAAAACTCGACCTCGGACAAATGATCCGTATCCGCGAAGTGAAAATTGATGGCATTAAGTTTACCGAATCTCCCGATTCAGTAATTGCTGCTGTTAAAACTACCCGTAACGTAGCAACCGAAACTCCGGCGGCTACAGGTAAGAAGTAATAGTTAGCTGCGATGAAATACCTGATCGTAGGTCTGGGAAACATTGGCAGCGAATACGACAACACGCGCCATAACATTGGCTTTTCAGTACTGGACGCCCTCGCAAAGGCGTCCGGTGCTGTTTTTAGCAGTGACCGTCTTGCGCATGTTTGCGAAATCCGCCACAAAGGACGCAGCCTGGTGCTGGTAAAACCCACCACCTTTATGAACCTTTCCGGTAAGGCAGTCAATTACTGGATGCAACAACACAAAATCCCCAAGGAAAATATTCTCGTTGTTACCGACGACCTTGCTTTGCCTTTTGGAAAAATCCGGATTCGTCCTTCCGGTTCCGATGGCGGACACAATGGCTTAAAGGACATCAACGCGACATTAGGTCACCAGGACTATGCCCGCATGCGGTTTGGTATTGGCTCAGAATTCTCGAAAGGCCACCAAGTCAATTATGTGCTCGGCAAATGGTCCGCCGATGAACAAACCCAACTCGAACCCCGGATCAAAATTGCTTGCGATGCCATACTCAGCTTTGCCACGGCAGGATTGGGTTTAACCATGACAGGGTTTAACAATAAGTAAGCTCTACTCTCCAACCAACTCTTTCACTTTGTTGTATGCTCCCTGAAAGCCCGGATACAATGCGGCTGCTTTTTTTATCCAGGGTAAACTCAAGCGTATTTCACCTGCTGCGCGTTCAAGCAGAGCATCTTTTTCTTCTTCTTTGGTATTTGAATTTATGGCATTGAGAAAATCCATGGCCTGGTTGTAATGCCAGCGTCCAATCATGTAATTGAACGATGCATTTCCCGGAAAACGTTCGCAGAGTAGATGGTAACAATGCAATTTGAAGTACGAAAACGACCCGTCTTTCTCTTCTAGTGTTTCGTTGTAATTGTTGATTTTAAGGTACGCGGTAAACACCAAACGAATCAATTCATTGTAGAGGTAAAGGGCAGTTTCCGGATCGTCGAGACAAGCTTTGCTGAGGAAAGAAAATTTCTCGTCGCGTTCTTTGCATCGATCGTAACGCTTGTGGTCAATGCTGCGCATGATAAGCGTATCGGGCGATTTCAAAAAGATGGTTCCGTTGAAATAATAGGCGTTGATGTGTTCGCGCGCAATGAGATCGAAATAACTGACTTGCGCTTTCAGTTTTGTTTTTCCGCTTTTGCGCAACATAAATCCGGTATCCTCCAATAGACTTTCGCACCAGGCATCGCGTGAAAGCAGTGATGAGTCGGTTTTTTGCGACAAACCTTGAAGGCTCGACAACACACACATCAGTACCGGAAGCATTCGCATAAGGCAAGATACATCAAAAAAAAAGAGCCTCGCAATGGAGGCTCTTTCGGGTATTTTATAAGCATTACAGCTTGCTCTTCACTTCGATTTCTTCGTAAGCTTCGATGCTGTCGCCCTCATTGATGTCGTTGAATTTATCAATACTCAAACCACATTCGTAACCGGCGCTGACTTCTTTCACATCGTCTTTGAAGCGTTTCAGCTGACCAAGTGCTCCGTCGTAAATTACAATGCCATCGCGGATTACGCGCACTTTGCTGTTGCGGGTAATTTTTCCGTCTTGTACATAACATCCAGCAACGGTACCCACTTTGGTGATGCGGAAGGTTTGACGTACTTCCACGGTTCCGATAACTTTCTCTTGTTTTTCGGGAGAAAGCATACCTTCCATGGCGTCTTTAACTTCTTCAATGGCCTTGTAGATGATGGAGTAAAGGCGGATATCGATTTCTTCTGTTTCGGCAAGTTTGCGTGCAGAAGCAGATGGACGAACCTTGAATCCGATGATGATGGCATTCGATGCAGAGGCGAGCAATACATCGCTTTCGCTGATGGCTCCAACACCTTTGTGAATGATCTTCACCTGGATGCGTTCGGTAGAAAGTTTGAGTAAAGAATCGGAGAGTGCTTCCACAGAACCGTCCACGTCACCTTTGATGATGATGTTGAGTTCTTTGAAGTCGCCAATAGCCAAACGACGCCCAATTTCATCGAGGGTGATGTGTTTGTGCGTACGCATGCCTTGCTCACGAATAAGTTGCTGACGACGTGTAGCGATGTTTCTTGCTTCACGTTCATCTTCCATGACATTGAAGAGGTCACCCGCATTTGGTGCACCGTCCAGACCGAGAATAGACACCGGCGTGGATGGTCCTGCTTCTTTTACGGCTACGCCGCGTTCGTTGAACATGGCTTTTACGCGACCGCTAAAGCTTCCGGCGAGCAGCACATCTCCAATACGCAAGGTACCTGAAGACACCAGGATGGTAGATACATAACCGCGTCCTTTGTCGAGCATGGATTCAATAACGGTTCCTTTTGCACGACGTTTCGGATTGGCTTTAAGGTTAAGCATTTCGGCTTCGAGGAGGACTTTCTCCAGAAGTTCGTTGATGCCCATTCCTTTTTTCGCGGAGATTTCCTGGCTTTGGTATTTACCGCCCCATTCTTCCACAAGGAGGTCCATATTGGCAAGGTCTTCACGGATTTTATCGGGCTTGGCATCGGGTTTATCCACTTTATTGATGGCAAATACCATCGGAACACCGGCTGCCTGAGCATGTGCAATAGCTTCCTTGGTTTGCGGCATCACGGAGTCGTCCGCTGCAATCACAATGATGGCAATGTCGGTGACTTTCGCACCACGTGCACGCATAGCGGTAAAGGCTTCGTGACCCGGTGTATCGAGGAAGGTGATTTTTTTACCGTTGTCGAGTTGCACACCATAAGCTCCGATGTGCTGGGTAATTCCTCCGGCCTCACCTGCAATAACGTTGGCTTTACGCACATAGTCAAGGAGCGAGGTTTTACCGTGGTCAACGTGACCCATTACGGTAACAATCGGCGGACGAGCAATGAGGTCTTCTTCGGCGTCGACTTCTTCTTCATCGATCGATTCCTGAATATCGGCAGATACGAACTGCACGGCATATCCGAATTCTTCGGCGATGATGGCAATGGTTTCTGCATCGATCCGTTGGTTGATCGAAGCGAAGATTCCCAACTGCATACAAGCTGAAATGATTTGCGTAGGCGATGCGTTCATCATCTTCGCAAGGTCGCTCACGGTCACGAATTCCGACAGTTTCAATACTTTGTCTTCTTCGGCCTGACGGATCATTTCCTCTTCGCGCAATTGCGAACGGATTTCACGTTTTTCGCGACGGATTTTGGAGGATTTCGATTTTCCGCCCTGTGCACTTAAGCGCGCAAGGGTTTCTTTGATTTCCTTCTGGATATCTTCCTGAGTAACTTCCGGACGAGGAGCGTTACGCTGGTTGTTTTGGTTTCTTCCGCGGTTTTGGTTGTTGTTTCCTCCACCTTGGTTGTTTCCGCGATTTTGTTGTTGGTTTTGTTGCGCGGTTTTTTCAATGTTCACTTTTTTGATGCGTTTGCGTTTGCGCTTGGCATCATTGTCGTTGGCATTCTGATTCCCTCCGCGTTGTGGTTCTTTGTTGACCGGTAATTCGATCTTACCGAGAATTTTCGGACCACTGAGTTGTTTTACTTCGGCGCGAATGGTTTCAATTTCAACAGGTGCATCTGCAACCGGAGTTTCAACCTCTTTCTCCTTTTCGGGAGCTTTGGTTTCTTCTACCACCGGAGCTTTGGTTTCCACAACAGGAACTTCTTCGGCTACCGGTTCAGGTGCTTTTTCTTTTTTCGCCGGAGTTTTTTCCTTCTCCTTAACAGCTTCTTTCTCTTTTTCTTTTTCCTTCTCCTTGGCTTTTTTGTCCGGACGGGTTTTGGTGTTCATGGCGTCGAGATCGATTTTACCGATCACCGAAATTTTCTTGGTTTCGGGATCTGCCTTCACTTCCGGTTCGGGATCGGGAGCAGTAACCGTAACAGGAGTTTGAACCTGAACAGTTTTGATCATGATTTCTTCTGCTTCGGGCTCCGCTTCTTCGGTGCGCTTGGCATCATCAATGGTGATGGTTTCGCGTTTTTCACGTGAAGTGTTGGTCACCTTTCTCGATTTTTCCTTCTCCGATTTTTCGGTTTGGAATTCGGAAAGCAGCAGACCATAGATCTCGTCGTCGATCTTCGCGTTAGGGTTGTTTTCTACTTTGTGACCTTTCTTGTGCAGAAATTCCACAATAGTACTCAACCCCACGTTCAGCTCGCGGGCAACTTTGTTCAGACGAATGGATTTGGTTTCGGACATGTGTCTTTCTCCAGGCTTGATGTAGGTTTATTTTTGGTGTAGGGTATGCGGTAATGGCAGGGTTTATTCGAACTCGGAGCGAAGAATGCGGATAACTTCTTTCACGGTTTCTTCTTCGAGGTCGGTACGTTTTACAAGGTCATCAGGATTGATTTCAAGTACACTGCGTGCGGTATCGCAACCAATGGCTTTGAGTTCGTCGAGGATCCATGGATCGATTTCGTCGGAGAATTCGTCCAGATCAACGTCATCCACATCTTCGGCACCTTCGCGGTACACGTCGATTTCGTATCCTGTTAATTTGCTTGCAAGTTTGATGTTGTGTCCGCCTTTACCAATAGCGAGCGATACTTGATCGGGCTTGAGGTAAACTTCGGCACGTTTATTTTCTTCATCCAGGGTGATGGAAGTGATTTTCGCAGGCGATAATGCACGTGTAATCAGCAATTGATTGTTTCCGGTGAAATTGATCACGTCGATGTTTTCGTTGCGCAATTCACGCACGATTCCATGGATACGTGAGCCTTTCATACCCACACAAGCACCAACCGGATCGATGCGGTCGTCGTAGCTTTCTACGGCAACTTTGGCACGTTCTCCCGGTTCGCGAACAATTTTCTTAATGGTAATCAAACCATCGAATACTTCAGGAACTTCAAGCTCGAACAAACGCTCGAGGAATACCGGTGAAGTACGGGACAAAATTACCTGAGGACTTCCGTTGCGCAGGTCAACTTTGTAAACCACGGCACGCAGGGAATCTCCTTTTTTGAAGAAATCGCTTGGAATTTGTTCGGTTTTCGGAAGCACCAATTCGTTGCCTTCGTCGTCGAGAACCAGGATTTCTTTTTTCCAAATCTGGTAAACCTCTCCGGTGATGATTTCGCCGATACGTTCCTTGTATTTTTTATAGATGTTGTCTTTCTCCAATTCGAGTACACGCGAAATGAGGTTCTGGCGCAGCGCAAGAATGTTGCGGCGACCAAAATCGTCGATTTCGATTTTTTCAGACACCTCTTCACCAATTTCAAAATCGGGCTCGATTTTAATGGCTTCGCTGTAAGCAATCTGTGTTCCCGAGTCTTCAAGCTCCTCATCGGGAACGATTTCGCGGTTCATCCAGATTTCGAGGTCTCCCTTTTCTACGTTGAGGATAATGTCGATGTGATCGTCGGTGCCATACTTTTTACGCAGCATTCCGCGAAATACATCTTCGAGAATACTCATCATGGTAACCCGGTCGATGTTCTTGAATTCCTTGAATTCCGAGAAGGATTCGATCAGATTCAAACTGTCCATAACTTGATCATTTAAATGAAATAAGAACTTTTGTTTGTTTGATGTCTTTGATATTTAATTGGTGCAGGCGTATTACTTCCTGCTTTGATTTTTTGCCTTCAACTTTTTCACGCGAGCGCGACTCCACCTCAATGTTATCGCCTTGTGCCAGGATGAGTTTCCCTTCCAGTTTTTTGCCGTCGAGCAATTCAACCGTAACGGAGCGACCAACGTTTTTCCAGTATTGCTGCGGAACACGGAATGGTTTTTCAAGACCCGGGGAAGACACGGTGAGTTCGAAATCTTCCTGTTCGCGGTCAAACACGGCTTCTACCTTTTTGCTGATTTCCCTACACTCTCCGATGGTAATGCCTTCGGGTTTATCCACCTCAATATCGATTATGCTTCCGGGTTTTACAACCACGTCTACCAAGAAGAAAGGACTTCCTTCCAACTGTTCTTCCAATACTTTTCTAACCTGTGCTTCGGTAATCATTTCCCGGGTAAAAGAAAGAGGGGACTCTGTCCCCTCTTTTCGTGTTTTCTAATTTTGACGCTGCAAATATAGCAGGAAAAAACCCAAATGCCAAATATTTCAGGAAAATGGGCTTTTTGGGAAGGTTTATTTCGATCCGCCTACCGTCGGTGATTTGTCTTTAACGATTACGCCCTCCTTGTAAACGTAGTGTTTACGCAGGTTTCCTTTGTCGTCCCAGATTTTGTAATCGCCGTGGAACTGACCGTTTTTGTAATGAATTTCGCTGATTTTTTTCCCTTTTTTATCGTAAGAAATGGAAACGCCATCCAGGATTCCGTTTTTGTAAGTCTGCTCCTGAGCGATAAGCACGCCTTGGTTTTGGTAGAAAATCCAGCGACCGTGCATTTGTCCTTCGAAATATTCTCCCTCTGCAGTTTTAGCTCCTTTGTCGTCATACGAAATCCATTTTCCGTGACGTTCGCTTTCTTCGTAGGTGTCGGATCCGTTGCGGCCCTGCAGGTTACGCTTGCGCTCGAAAACTTTATACGTGCCTTCATCGCGCATTTTGCCGTTGGAGAAATAATACGTCCAACGCGCGTTTTTTTGTCCGCGTAAATACGAACCTTGGTAATTCAGTTTTCCATTCGGATACCAACCTTTCCAAACACCGGTCATGATGCCGTGGTCGAATGAGCCTTCGTCTTTGGTGAATCCGTTTTCGAACCAGGAAGTCCAGATACCATGTTCTTTTCCTTTGTCGAATGAGCCTTTGGAGAGTTCTTGTCCGTTTTCAAACCAGGTCGTCCACTCGCCTTGTTTGAGGTCGTTGTGAAAACTTCCCTGCATGTATTTTTGTCCCTCAGGGTAAAAATAATTCCACTCTCCTTCGCGCAAGCCTTTGATGAAGGAACCGGTGTAATTGACTTTCCCGTTGTTGTAACCGAAATACCAATCCCCTTCCTGAAGGTCGTCTAAAAACTGACCGTACATATCGATGGTTCCGTTTTCGAAAAACCATTCCCATTTTCCTTCTTTTTTGCCTTGCTTATACTGACCGCGCACGTTGAGTGTGTCGTTGTCGAAATACTCTTTGTATGGACCTTCCAACACATCTTGATTGTAGGAAGCTTCTTTTTGCGGTTTTCCGTTAGCCTTGAGGTAACGCCATGTTCCTTGTTTTTTTCCTTTGGAATAACTGCCGGAGGTAATGACGCGACCGATAGAATTTTTTTCGAAAAAAGGACCATCCTTCAATCCGCCTGCAAACGAATATTCTTCCGTTACTTTTCCGTGTACCCCGTAAACAAAGAGTTTCCCATTGCCGTTGGTAATGGTTTGTTTGTGGTCTTTGTCCCAATAGGCAACAACATGCTCCACACCGTTGATGTGGTTTTCTTCGAGGATCTGAACGCCTTTGCTGTCGTAATATTTCCAAACACCATCTTTCACGCCCAATTTATAATATCCGGTTTCGCGTAAGGTGCCGTCTTCGTACCATGTAGTAGAGAGGCTGTCCTGCGCGTCCATGACAAACCATCCTTCGTGTTTTTTCTTTCCGTTTTCCCAATACTTTACAACGTAACCATTGAGTTTACCGCGGGTGAAATTGACTTCCCCTTCGAGCTGACCGTTGTAATACCAGTATTTCCATTTGCCTTCTTCAAGACCTAATCCCGAGACTCCGGAATTGTTGTAACGACCTTCGGCACGAACGTGTTTACGTTCTTTGTCCCAATACGTGCGCTCAAGGCCATTGTCCAAATTGGATTTGTTTTTGTCGTCCTCCTGCGCAAATGCAGGAAGCAAACAAAACATCATCCATCCACTCATCAAATATTTCCACATGGTATTCATACTTGCAAATCCTGTGCAATTTCCTTCAAATACACATGCTGAAAAGAGCGTGCCGCAGGAAGATGTTAACAGGTTGCTTTTATATGGAGATGCACCCGAAAGGTTACATCAGAAAAACATCAGCTGAATGCCCTTGCCGAGCATCACCAATCCAAAGAGAAGTAAAATCACACCAATGATGCGGTTGAGCAGGTGCATGAAATCGTCGGTGACCACGCGTTTGAGTTGACGGGCTCCAATGATTTTTAAAACATCGATGGTAAAAAAGGCAAACATGATGGCACACAAAAAAACAATCATCTCGTTGGATGAAAATCCGTTTTTGGTGTAGCCCACGAAGATCATTCCGAACCAATACAAGAGAATGGTTGGGTTGATGAGGTTGATGATGAATCCTTTCAGAAAGAGGCGCAAATCTTCACTGCGCGTATGAATGAGTTCCTTGGTTTCGTGTGGGAGTTTGGGTTTGTCTTTTTTGAAAAACTGATACAGCCCGAATACGATAAGCAACAAACCGGTGACGAGGGTAATGATGTCTTCATGTGCTTCGATGGCTTCGCGCTGACGGAAAAAAGTTAGCGCTACCCAGATGTACACCACATCGCCGACAAAAACGCCCAAATCGAGGAAGAGTGCGTGACGAATCCCTTGCTTGATGCTTGTTTCCAGAATCAGAAAAAAACTGGGACCGAGCATAAAGCTGAGCACAAAACCAAAGAATAAGCCTTCAATAATTGCTTCTGTCACGCCATGTTGTTTGAGGGGCTAAATATAGGATTTTGAAGGGAGAAGCTTACTGATATTGGACAGCTCAGGAATTTTTTTCCTGCTTTACATCAGCGAGCGGAAAGAAAATCCTTTTTCCGAAAAATGTTCGAGCACGCGTGGGAGGGCATAAAGCATGCGGTCTGCGGCTTTTAAGCTATCGTGAAAAACCACAACCGACCCGGCTTCTGCATGGTTCAATACATTTTGCAAACAGCGGTCGTAACTGATGCTTTGATCGAAATCGGCACTCAACACATCCCACATGATGATGCGGTAACGGCTGCGTAATACGCGTGCTTGCTGACGCGTGATGCGTCCGTAGGGTGGACGAAAAAGTTTTGACCTGACCAGCTCATCGCATTGCAGGGTATTGCGCAAGTATTCCCGCAAAGGGGTTTTCCAGCCGTTAAGATGGTGGTAGGTGTGGTTGCCAATGGCATGGCCATTTTGCTTTACCTCTTGGAAGACATCGGGGTGTTTGCGGACATTGTCGCCTATGCAAAAAAACGTGGCTTTGGCCTGGAATTGATGGAGAATTTTGAGGACTTCGGGGGTTACTTCCGGAATCGGACCATCATCGAACGTGATAAAAAGATCACGACCCGGAGTGGAGATCTTCCATTCCAGGTCGTGATACAATGCTTTAACAATATGCGGCGTTTTTGCCGTGTACACCTTTTAGCGTTTTAGTTCGGGGAAGTAAAGCTGTAGCTTAGACAATGCCCCTTTGTCGTAGGCCATCATGGCTTTGACATAAGTTTCAAACTGTTGCTCTTCGGTGGTGAGTACGTTTACTGCTTCGTTCAATACTTCTTGTTTGTTGTATTGGGTAGCGTATTGGTACATCATGATGATGATCATACGCGAAAGCGAGATGTTTTCCATCATGTTGTAGCGCAAACGGTCGGGTGCAGCGAAGTAATAATTCAGGTTTTCCTGATGCTCGCGAATCAAGTGGCGTGCAATATCGTTACCTAAAGTATCATCACCTACTTCATAAGCCATGGCCACAAACTGAGGCGTGATGCGGTCGGTAGGAACATTTACAAACGGCATTACATCCATCATTTTGTGCATCACGTTTTTCGCCATCTCGTATTTTTTCTTGGTGATGGCTTCGTTTTGCGGAATGGCTGCACGGAATGATTCGATTTGAGCGAGTGTTGCAGGATTGCCCTGACCTTTTAACGAATCTTCAAAGAACTTGATCTGTGCGCGGTAGTATTCGTTTTTCTTTTTCGCGGTCAGACCTTCGTTCACGAGTGCTTCGGTAAGGTTGAGGAATTGCAAACGGTAGTTGTTGGTTAAACGACGGGTGTAGTAATCTACATAAACCCCTTCGCCGTTCATGTTACCCCATTTGTAAACGTCCATCATCATGTGGTACATGGTGTCGGTTTCCACTTTTCCGAAATCCTGACGCGACGGATTCGGATTGCGCAATGGAACAAACTTGTAGTTCAATCCATACAGCAGGAAGTAGTCTCCCAATCCAATGTAAGTGTCTGCATCTGCAGTACCGGCAAAGTAAATCGGACGTTTCCAATCGTTGTTGGCAATGAGGTCCAGAATCATGACATCGTTTTTGAAGAGGTAGCTTCTCGGAATCACGATTTTGATAGAGTCCACGATGTTTTTCTCCTCTGCTTTCGAAACGATACCGTTTTCGATAACGGCTTTCTTATCGACTTTAAGGAAAAATTTGTTGGAATTCAGAAGACCCAAACGACGTTGACGACCCGGAATTTTGTAGTGGTTGTTTTCGTTTTTGATGGAGTCCATGGCAAATTTCAGGTCAATAAATTCCGGATTTTCGGTATTCAGAATGACTTGATCGAGTGGACCACCTTGACGGTACAAATACTCCGGCATGCTGAATGGAACAGGAGCACTTTCGTAAGCGCGACGAACCATTTGGTCGATGTACCAGTCGGTGCCAAGGAGAGAGAGGTTAACCACACGTACATCGCGTGAAATGCCTTCTACTTCTTGTGCATACCACAAAGGGAAAGTATCGTTATCGCCATGGGTAAAGAGAATGGCGTTTTTCTCACACGTTTTTAGATAGTTCCAGGCCAGATCAAGTGCTGCAGTTCTGTTCGAACGATCGTGATCGTCCCAACCGTCTTTCGCCATAAAATACGGCGCAGGAACGGCCATCAGAAAGGCGAGCACAGCAACATTGGTTTCGTTTTTGGTGGATTTGTAAAGGTAGTAGAGGATAGCGGACATTATTCCAATCACCAGCGACATGTAAATCAATGCGTATGATCCGCCATGTCCTGATCCGGATGCAGCTTCTGCCAGGTACAAGAAGGCAATAAGCGAACCTGCTGCGATTCCGATGTTTTTAAGTTCGGATGGTTTGATGTTTTTCGCGATGTCGAACAAGGCATATACTCCCAAACCTACCCAAATGGCAAATGCATAGAATGATCCCGCATAAGCGTAGTCGCGCTCACGTGGCTCGAGTGGTTTTGGATTCAGGTAAAGAATGATGGCCATTCCGGTGAAGAAGAACAAAAGGAAAATGACGTACCAGTTTTTTCTGTCTTTCATGAATTGCCAGATCAGACCAATTAAACCGAGAATCAATGGCAACATGTAAAAACGGTTGTAGGCCTTATTGGTCGACATTGATGTTGGTAACATGCTTTGATCTCCGAGCATTTCATTATCCACAAAATCAACACCGCTCAACCAGTTTCCGTCAATTGGATTTCCATCGGTGTTTTGTTCGTCGTTCTGACGTCCCGCGAAATTCCACATGAAATAACGCCAGTACATCCATCCGAACTGGTAGCGGAACATGTAAGTCATGTTGTCGCCAAAGGTTGGAAGTACTTCTCCGTTTTCAATACGTTTACCGCGACCTGTATATCCCGACCACATTTTGTACATTTTGACGTGGTTCGGATCGGCGCTGTACATACGTGGAAGCACGGTGTTGTATTTGTAAACAGGCTCCACTTGATTGCGGTCGTCGGCTACATAATATTCTTCCGAAATGGTTGCTCCGGTAATTCCGTATTGTTGGATGTAAGCTTTGGCTTCGGTTTCGGTGCGGTGTCCTTTGAGCACTTTATCTCCTTTTTTCACTGCGAATCCGCGGTTGTAAACCGGATTTCCATCGGCGTAACTGATTACAGGAGAATTGAAATATGGACCATAAGCTTTTGGCCAGTCACCGTATTGCTCGCGGTTGAGGTACGATAAGAGGGTAACGAAATTTTCAGGATTGTTTTCGTCGATTGGAGTATTGGCTTGGGAACGGAGCATGATCATTCCGAAAGAGGAATATCCAATGAGGATAGCCAGCAAGCTGTTTCCTACAAGGAACGAAATTCTGTCGGCAGGAATTTTTGATCCGTTGAATGGATCGTCTTTGGTCATGTAATACCAAACAGCACCAACGATTAGCGCAATAATGGCTAGTTTAAAGGAAAGCAAACACAAGATGATTAATCCGTAAGAAACAATGCGGACGTATTTGTTCACTTGGTTATGCGCAGAATAAATCAATGCAGTTACACTTCCTAAAAGTGCAGTCCAATAAAGGAAAATACCGGTGTTGAAGGGCAATCCTTTAGAGGTGGTAAAGATTTCGAAATAGGCGGTATTGGCTACAACATTCGGAATGATAAAGGCTTGTACGATGATCAGAATGGTGAGTGAAATGATGTTGGCCCAAACAAATCCTTTGGTGGTGGTTTTGAATTTGCGGAAGTAATACACCATTCCCATGGCCGGAATAGCAAGGAGGTTCAATAAGTGAACACCAATGGAAAGCCCCACCAGCAACATGATAAATACCAACCAGCGGTCTGCAGTAGGTTCATCCGCGCGTGCATCCCATTTGAAAATAGCCCAAATAACGATTGCGGTAAAGAAAGAGGACATCGCATATACCTCACCTTCTACAGCCGAGAACCAGAAGGAATCGGAGAAGGTATATACCAATGCTCCAATGAAACCGGAAGCCAAAACGGCGATGGTTTGTCCTTGAGTAAGTTCGGTGCCGCCATCACGCAAGGCGAGTTTGCGCGCAATGAAGGTAATGGTCCAGAACAAAAACAAAATGGACAAAGAAGAACACAAGGCCGACAATTTATTGATGTTGCCTGCTACTTCGTGTGAATCACTGAAAGCAGTGGCAAGTCGTCCAAGCATGTTAAACAGTGGTGCTCCCGGAGGGTGACCAACTTGCAGTCCGTTGGCTGTAGAGATGTACTCCCCGCAGTCCCAAAGACTCACGGTGTCTTCTGCAGTGGCGAAATAAACCCAGGTAGCGAGAATGAAAGTGAGCCAGCCCAGGACGTTGTTCCAAAGTTTGTAATTCATATGTTTTTGTGAAAGTGTTGCGAAAATAGGAAAATAAACCGCCCTGCTTTCGGTATTAACGGAAATTAACGGACGCTACCTTGTGGACAAACTCAAATTTTTTTTGCAGGTGTATTGGATATTATATAGTTTTGCGCCCGCGATTGCCCGATCGTCTAATGGCAGGACTTCAGATTTTGGTTCTGACTGTGTTGGTTCGAATCCAGCTCGGGCAACGAAGAACCCCGCATCTCGCGGGGTTTTTTATTTCAGTGTTTTTTGTTCCTGAGCTAAACCGATTTCGGTAAAACCACTGAATAATTCGATGAATCTTTACTTGACTTCGACGAATCTTAAGACTAGATTTGCAAACGATTCATTTCCATTATGGTCCTCACTGAAGTTAATGTTCCTGCAAATATTACCGAGCCATTGGTTCTTTTGGCTACAGGAGCCTTTGGTGAATTGTATTTTTCCGGCCAGGTGGTGCGTTGGAAGATGGACACCTTGCAGGATCCTATTATCGATGTGCAGGTCATCCGCGAGGCTATTGCTGCCATTCATAAAATTACCCTGAATGCCAAAACGCCTTTGGTGCTTGATCTTTCGCACGATAGCGGTGTGATGTTTACCCCAACGGCCAGGGCGGCTTTGCTCGGACAAGATTTTGTGCGCTCCAGAACGGCTATTGGAATTGTGGTAAATGCCGTAACCCGCAAAACCATTTTTATGCATTTGGTTTCCTACAACAAAAACAATCTCCCTCTCAAAGCTTTTGAATCGGAGCAGGAAGCCCTGAAGTGGTTAACTACTTTTATTCCAAACTAATCCTGTGCAAGTATATTTGCAGGGATTGTGCGCATGAAAAGAAAATCACTTTTGCTTTTACTGGTCTTGGGTTTGTTCGGAACGATCCTCACCCTTTACATTTTATGGCCGGTTCAGAAAACACCTGAAAAAGCACCTGTACTTTCCGTAGAAGCTTCTTTTTTGGAGACCGATCCGTATTGGGCCGATTCACTGGTGCGTACGCTTAGTCCGGAACAAAAACTTGCGCAATTGTTTTTTCCGGTGGTCGATCTTGCTTTGGTTGCGCAACAAGATACTTTGGTATTATCCCAAGGCACTGCAGAACCCGGAGGTTTGGTTTTGCAAGGCACCGATATGCAGGCCCAGCAAGCATTGGTAAGATCGGTTTTGCGCGATGAGCAGATTCCGTTTTTTCTGATGCAGCAAAAAGTATTGTTTGGACCATCGCCATTGTCGGATGAAGCCTATGGCAATTCCTGGTATGTTTTGGGCGATACCGGTTTCGTTTCTTCCATCACTGCGCGTGTATTTGAAACCAATGCCGCATGTGGTTTGCAGTTGTTTCGTTTACCGGATGCATTGTATTCCGATGAAAATTATTCGGTAGCCGATCCCAAAGCGGTCTTGCAATTTCAATTGCCTTTTTTACGAAATGCGCGTCAGGCACACATGCTTCCCATTGGCGGAAAGTTGCGACGCACCTACGATGCAGCGCGTGATTCTCTTTTTACACACGATACTTTATTGGCTCCGTTCAAAACACTTTGCGATAGCGGATTGGCTTGTATTGAAGTGGATACGTCCTATTTTTTGTGGAAGAAAAAAAATCCGAAGGCTCCCAAAATGCTCGATTTCTGTGAAGATCAGCTCGATTTCAAAGGATTAATTTCTGCTGTGTTTCCTACGGGTCTTTCCAATCGAAAAGCCTTGCTGAAAGATTATTTTTCTGAAGGCATAGAGGTGATGTTTACCGGCAGCGATCATTTCGAAGTGCTCGCAGAGGCCCAACAAATGCTCAAAAGCGGAGAATTACAACAGGATGAAATTGATCGTCGTTTGCGAAAAATTCTCCTTGCAAAATCGTGGGTACGCGAAAAATTCAGGGTAGACTCTGCCATGGTGGCGGGTGATCGTGAGTTGGATGATGCTTTCGCCAGAGGTTTTCAACGCCGTATGACTGAAGCTTCTTTGGTTTTGTTGCGCGATGATAAAGGACAGTTTCCGTATTGGTTGGACCCCAAGCATGGCAGTGTTTTGATAGCAGTAGGTGTTCAGCCTGAATCTTTTTTAAATGAATTCAGACGATACGGCGAATTGAAAAACGTGCAATACCATAAAGACTGGAATGCCTTTTCCAAAGCGAAATTGCCGGAGACCACAAAAGCATCGCAATGTATTTTTCTTTGCACCAATCCTCCCGCAGATCCGGCGGTTCAGGAAGGATTGAAAAAAATAAAAAACACGCGTAGACTCGTGTTGGTGCACATGGGACATGAACGCGATTTGTCGATGTTTTCATTTTCGCCAACGCTGATTCATGTTTTTGGAAACACTCCGGAACATCAAAAAGCAGCAGCGCGTTTTGTAAGCGGAGCAGGACAAGCCAATGGAAAATTACCTCGTGTTTCGGGTGTTTTTGCCTTAGGTGCAGGCATGAAAAAAACACAATCGCGATTGGAGTTTACGGTTTCTGAAGAAGTGGGAATTCGTCAGGATTCGCTTTACCGAATTGACGCCATTGTGGATGAAGCCATACGCAATCGTGCGCTTCCGGGTGGACAAGTCTTGATGGCGCTCGACGGAAAAATCATTTACCATAAAGTTTTTGGTCACCACACCTACGACCGCAAAACACCTGTGGCACCGGAGCATTTGTACGACATGGCATCGGTAACGAAAGTTGCTGCCACT